>JBGSSZ010000068.1:0-13361 GCA_041736785.1 Limnoglobus sp. | reverse complement strand
GTTCCGGCACTTCTGGGACCAGGAGAACTGGCACGCCGCCAAACGCTTCCTCGACGACTGGTGCCGCCGGGCCGAGGCGTCGAAACTGTCGGTGCTGTTGAAGATGGCCAGCACCTTCCGGCTGCACCGCGACGGATTGCTAAACTACTATCGCTGCCCGATCTCGACCGGCCCGCTGGAAGGCGTCAACAACAAAATCAAAACCCTGCAACGCCAAGCCTACGGATACCGCGATGAAGAGTTCTTCCACCTCCGCATCTACTCAATCCACCTGGCCAAGTACGTGCTTCTCGGATGACCCCGAAAACTTGTCATGCAAGACAATTGCGTTCAGCCCATCTGCCAGCGTGAACCCGGATGCATGAGTGTCGAAAAATAGGTCAGGAATAAACGTCGAGAGTGAAATCTCGACAATTCTGCTCATCTGGGGACGAATGCAGCCTCGGGTGTAAACTGCGGTTAACACACTTCGCTTTCTCAGAAGCGTTAGTGGTCAACAGCACCTGCAGCTGCGTAGTTTGACTTGCCTTCCAATCAATTTGAGGTGCTGACGGTTTGACGGACAGCGGATCCAGACTTGGAGCGCGGGCGGGCCGTGATCGACCGGCAGGTAGATCACCTGACCCGGCTCATTGATGACTTGCTCGATATCTCCCGCATTGCCAGGTACAAGCTCGAACTCCGTAGGAAGTGGGTGACACCCAACCTGCGAAAATGGCCCGTCATAAAACGCGATCAACATGCACCCTCACGACAGCGGATTGTTTGTCAGGGATGTCCTGTGCGGTGCTGCTGCCAGCAACGCAAAAGTCGCTTCTGAAGTGTCGGACACCTTGAATTGTGTCGAAGCCCCGCTAAAGTTGTTACAACGTATTAACACAATAATACGATGGAACAGCCCATGAAACGACACACTCAACAGCAGGTTGCCAAGCTCAAGACGCAGGCCGAGTCCCTGTATGCCGCCTTTCTCACGCTCCGCAGCACGGCCGAAGTGCGTCAGTTTCTGCTCGACATGTGCACGCCGGCAGAACTGGAAGCACTCGTCGACCGCTGGTGGACCGCATCCCTGCTTTCCCAGGGCAAGAGCTACAGGGAAATCAGCGAGATCACCGGCGTCAGTGTGACCACCATCGGTCGCGTGGCGCGTTTCTTGAACATGGGCGAGGGCGGCTATCGACTGGCCCTGCGTCAGCAAAAAGCCGGGGCCCGCCCGGGGAGGAAACCGGCATGACCAGAATCCGCGTGGCCATCCAAAAGTCCGGACGACTGTCCGAACACTCACAGACACTCCTGCAGCGTTGCGGACTGCATTTCACGCGCAGCAAAGACCAGCTTTTCTGGTACGGCCAGGACTTCCCGGTCGACCTGCTGCTGGTGCGTGACGACGACATCCCCCGCCTGCTACTCGACGGCGTGTGTGAACTGGGCATCGTCGGCGAGAATATTGCCGAAGAAGTCATGCTCGAACGCAACGGCGGAAGCGGCCTGAACAAGCTGCGTGCACTGGGCTTTGGTGGTTGCCGCTTGTCGCTGGCCGTACCTGAAGACTCGCCAGCCGGATCGGCGATCGACCTCAGTGGATGCCGGGTGGCCACTTCGTACCCTTCGCTGACTCGTCGGCTGTTGGAGCAGCAGGGCGTAACGGCAACGATTGTCGAATGGTCGGGCTCGGTGGAAATTGCCCCCAGCCTCGGCACCGCCGATGCCATTTCCGATCTTGTGACCACCGGCACGACTCTGCGTGCCAACCACCTCCGCGAACTGCAGGTGCTCTTTCGCAGCACGGCGGCACTGTATGCCTCAGCAGCGCCGATGCTAGCCGAGAAGCAGGCCTTGCTCAACCGTCTGCTGGCGCGGCTGGATGGCGTGTTACGAGCGGAGGAGAGCAAATATGTCATGCTGCATGCCCCACGCCAACACTTGAATGAAATCTGCAAACTGCTGCCGGGTGCTGAGCATCCCACCATCATGGAACTGGAAGGCCATCCCGAGCGCGTGGCCCTCCACGCCGTGTGCCGGGAAAACCTGTTTTGGGAGCACCTTGAGGCGTTGCAGGGAGCCGGTGCGACAGCCATCCTGGTGCTTCCGGTCGAGAAAATGCTGGCATGAGTGGTGCGGGCGGTTGTGCACAGAGTCATGAACATGAATGGTCCCGAGCTTTTGAACTTGGTCAAGCTGTGCGGTGGCGTGCCGTGAACATACACGTCCTCGCACGTCCGGAGATTCTCGCCATGCAGGCATATGCCTCCGCACGCAACACGGCGGCTGCCGATGGCGTGTTGCTCAATGCGAACGAAGCCCCTGACGGCCTGTTGGACGAACCGGTCTGGGCGGCCATGCACATCAACCGTTACCCCCATCCGCAGCCGCAGGAACTGCTGACCCAACTGGCAGGGCTCTACGGTGTCACGCCCGAGCAACTGCTGGTCACGCGTGGCAGCGACGAAGGCATCGACCTCCTGCTGCGTGTGTTCTGCCGGGCTGGCCGGGATGTGGTCCTGGAATGTCCACCCTGTTTCGGCATGTACCGCATCGCCGCGCAGATCCAAGGTGCGAACCTGGTGCAGGTTGAACGGGACGCGAACAGCCTCGCGCTGGATTTCGATCGCCTCGAGCAGGCCATCGGCAAGACGATGGATCTGAAGCTGGTGTTCCTGACCAGCCCCAACAATCCGACCGGCGACACCATTCCGCGTCATCAGTTGCAACGATTGCTCGACGTTTGCGGTGAACGCTCACTGCTGGTGTTGGACGAAGCGTACATCGAATTCTGTTCCAGCGGACTCGACCCTGAACATTCGGCGATTGCACTGTTGGGACACCAACCGAACCTGGTCGTCCTGCGCACGCTGTCCAAGGCCTGGGCGGCTGCTGGCCTGCGATGTGGAAGCGTGATCGCGCACCCGGAAATCATTGCCCTGCTCCGCAAAGTGCTGGCACCCTACCCGCTCTCCACGCCGGCCACGGCTGCGGCTCTGGCGGTCACTGCGCCGCCTGCACGCACCCGACAGGTCGAGATGCTCGCAGCACTCGACACCAACAAGCAGACACTGCTGCGCTACCTGACCGAACAAGCCTGGGTGCAGCGAATCTGGGCAGGCGAAGCCAACTTCGTCTTGGTCCGCGTCGCGGATGCGCCTGGCCTGGTGGCGCACTGCGCCGCACAGGGCGTGCGGATCCGCGATTTTTCCAGCCAACGAATGCTGCAAAACTGCGTGCGCTTGAGTATCGGCAACCAGAACGATATGCAGGCGCTATACCGTGCGTTTGAGACATTTGGAGCAAGCTCATGAGCACGCGCAAACGCCGCATTTTATTTATCGACCGAGACGGCACGCTGATCGTGGAGTCGCCGGACGATCAGAACGATTCACTGGAAAATCTCCAATTGATTCCACACGTCATTCCCGCCCTGCTCAGGCTCAGGGACGCCGGCTATGAGTTTGTCATCATCAACAATCAGTATCGCGAAGTGCTGCACGACAGTATGCTGGACCTGTTTGCCTCTCAGGGCATCAGCTTCTGCACCGAACACATCCGCACTTCTGCAGAGCAGTCGCACGACAAGAGTTCCGGCATCGGCACGGTGATCAACTACCTGAAATCGGGCAAACTGGACTTAGCTGACAGTTGGGTCATCGGCGACCGGGACACAGACCTGCAATTGGCTGAGGACATGGGCATTGGCGGGCTCAAGCTCGATCAGGACATGCTCGACTGGCCAGCCATCGCGCACAAACTTGTCACCCGTCCCCGCACATCGCGGATTGAGCGTCGCACTCGGGAAACCGGGATCGTAGTCCATGTCGACCTCGACAGCGAAGGCACCAGTATCAGCACTGGCATCGGTTTTTTTAATCACATGCTCGACCAGTTGGCCAGCCATGGCGGTTTCAGGCTCGACCTGCACTGTGAGGGCGACTTGCACATCGACGAACATCATACCGTCGAGGACTGTGCACTGGCGCTGGGCGAGGCCTTGAACATGGCACTGGGCAACCGTCGCGGCATCGGTCGCTACGGATTTGTATTGCCCATGGATGAGGCGCTGGCCACAGTGGCTGTCGACCTGTCTGGTCGCCCGGTGCTGCGCTTCGAGGCTGAATTTCCGTGCACGAATGTTGGCCAGTTTTCGACCGAAATGGTGCAGCATTTCTTCGCCTCGCTCAGTCAGGCGCTGGGTGCCGCCCTGCACCTGAACGTCACTGGCGACAACACGCACCATATGATTGAAGGCTTGTTCAAGGGTTGTGGGCGAGCCCTGCGTCCGGCACTGGCGCGCGGCGCCGGCGGCGTGCCAAGTACAAAGGGTCTGCTGTAATGAGCCTGGCCATCATTGACAGTGGCGGTGCCAACATCGCCTCGGTGCGCTTCGCCTTGCAACGTCTCGGCGTGGACCCCGTGTTCACTGCTGATCGCGCGGTCATCGAGCTTGCCGACCGCGTCATCTTGCCGGGCGTCGGCGCGGCGGGTGCCGCTATGGAGCACTTGCGAAACAATGGTCTGGTCGAATGCATCCGCAATCTGAGCCAGCCGGTGCTGGGTATCTGCCTCGGTATGCAACTCCTGTTTGAATCATCGGAGGAAAATGACGTCGAGTGCCTCGGCATCATACGAGGCCGCGTGCAACATTTCTCCACGACTGTGGGCCTGCGGGTACCGCACATGGGCTGGAACACTACGCACGCGGAACGTGCTGACCCACTGCTGCGCGGGCTGGATCTTGAACCGTGGTTCTATTTCGTGCACAGCTACTACGCCCCGCTGAGCCCAGCCACGATTGCCACGACCCGGCACGGCACCGTCTTCAGCGCCATGGTGCAACAGGACAACTTTCACGGTGCACAGTTTCACCCGGAACGCTCTGCTCAGCCTGGCGCTCGCGTGCTGCAAAACTTTCTGGACCTGACATGCAACTGATACCCGCCATCGACCTGCTTTACGGCCGCTGCGTGCGCCTGCTGCACGGTGACTTCAACGAAGTGACCTCTTACGATCAGGAACCGGCAAAACTTGCCGAGCACTACCACCAACAAGGTGCGGACTGGTTGCACGTTGTGGACTTGGCAGCATCGCGCGATGGCGAGAGCGCCGACACTTCGTCGCTGTTCAAGCTGCTGCAGAGTGCCAAGCAATCTGTGCAGACCGGTGGCGGCGTTCGTTCCGGCCGCGACGTGCAGTTGCGCCTCGAACATGGTGCCGCGCGGGTAGTGGTAGGCAGCATCTGCGCCACCGATACCGACAGCTTCCTGCGCTGGCTGGATGAATTTGGTCGGGACAAGCTGGTCGCCGCCCTCGACGTTCGACTCGACCAACAGGGCGTGCCACGTCCGCGAATTCTCGGTTGGACCGATGAATCGAAGTTGGACCTGTGGGACCTGCTCAACATCCTCGTAGATGCCGGCCTGCAGCATGCACTGATCACCGACATCGGGCGCGATGGTGCCATGAGCGGCCCGAACGTCGAACTGTACAACACCATCGTGCAGCGTTACCCGAACTTGCAAATCCAAGCCTCGGGCGGCGTGAGCAGGCTTTCGGATCTCACCGAACTCGCCGGCATCGGTGCCAGCGCGGCTATTGTCGGCAAGGCGCTGCTCGACGGTGCGTTCACTGTTGGCCAAGCGGTCAAAGCGATGGCGCCATGACTGCAACCGTCGCGAACGGTCTGGCCAGGCGCATCATTCCCTGCCTGGACGTACGTGATGGCCAGGTGGTCAAGGGCGTACGCTTCCGGGACCATCGCATGATGGGCGAGATCGTCGCCTTGGCGCAACGCTACAGTGCCGAGGGTGCCGATGAACTGGTCTTCTACGACATCACCGCCAGCCCGGAAGGACGCAGCGTCGACCACGACTGGGTGCGGCGCGTCGCGGCCGTCATTGATATTCCGTTCTGCGTAGCCGGCGGTATCCGCAGCGTTGCTGAAGCCCGCGCGGTGCTGCAAGCCGGTGCTGACAAAATCTCCATCAACACCCCGGCCGTGCGTGACCCGGATCTCATCAACCGGCTCGCCACCGCGTTTGGCAGCCAGTGTGTGGTTGTAGGGATCGATTCCATCGGTGTTGCCGGTGATTGGACCACGCGACAAATGACCGGCAACCCGGACGAGATGCAAGCCACTGGCCGCAACACGCTGGACTGGATTGCAGAGGTCATGCAGCGCGGCGCTGGCGAGATCGTGCTCAACTGCATGAACAGCGACGGCACCCGGGACGGGTATGACATCGAGCAACTGGCAGCAGCGCGAGCCGTTTGCCCAGTGCCGTTGATCGCTTCAGGCGGCGCCGGCAGCAGTCAACACTTTATCGACGTCTTCGAACACGCCGATGTTGATGGTGCGCTGGCTGCCACCATTTTTCACAACGCCAGCCTGCCAATCGCGGAACTCAAGGCCGAGCTCATCAGCCGGCAAATCAGGGTGCGACCATGTTGAATGCCGAACAACTCGAGAAGCGCATCGACTGGGGCAAACTGGACGGACTGGTGCCAGCGATCGTTCAGGACGCATTCGACGGACGGGTGCTGATGCTCGGCTACATGAGCTGTGCTTCCCTGGAGAAAACATTCACCAGCGGTCTCGTGACGTTCTACTCGCGCACACGCCAATGCCTGTGGACCAAAGGAGAGACTTCGGGCAACCACCTCGAGCTCGTGTCCATCGACATCGACTGCGACAACGATTGCCTACTGGTGCGTGCACGGCCTCAGGGACCAACCTGCCACCGCGGCACGTCGACCTGTTTCGATGCCGAGCACGCTGTCATGCCGGAGCTCGGTGTGCTTGCTCAACTGGAACGGCTCATCCAGCAGCGTGAACAGCAACGCCCCAAGGGGAGCTATACGACCTCGCTGTTTGAATCGGGCGTCAAGCGGATCGCGCAAAAAGTGGGAGAGGAGGGTGTGGAAACCGCCCTTGCGGCGATTGGCGGTGACGATGATGAGTTGCTCAATGAGAGCGCGGATTTGCTCTATCATCTGCTGGTGTTGCTACGAAGCCGCGCCCTCGACTTGCGGCAGGTCATGGCCCAACTCGCCGCACGACACGCCTAGAACAAAGCAGTTTCCTGTGTGCTCGCGCAACATTGCGTGCTTGGATTCTGGAAACTGCTTGAACAGGGACTTGCTGCGTGCAATTGACTACACCAGTCTCCATGACCTCGTCGCCCATGATCCTGGCAATCGAAATCGGCGGCACGAAGTTGCAGATCGGTTGCGTGGACGACTCCAACACGTTCCGGTTGGTCCAGCGTTTTCAGGTCGATGTCGCCCGCGGGGCTGAAGGCATCCGTGAACACATTACGGCGACATTGCTCGAGGTGATCGATGAGCACGTCGCCGCCATCGGGGTCGGTTTCGGTGGTCCGGTCGACTGGAAGACCGGCGTAATTGCCACCTCGCATCACGTCGGCGGCTGGGCCCAATTCCCTCTCGGCGAATGGTTGCATGGTTTAACCCGGCGACCCGTGCATGTCGAGAACGATGCCAATGCCGCGGCTTTCGCAGAGGCGACGCTCGGAGCCGGCGTCGGCTGTAATCCTGTTTTGTACACCAACAGCGGCAGCGGCGTCGGGGCCGGCCTGGTCGTCGATGGCCGCCTCTATCACGGTGCCCCGCCCGGTGAACTCGAACTCGGCCACCTGCGGCTCTGCCCCGGCGGCGCGATCGTCGAAGACCGCTGCTCCGGCTGGAGTCTCGATCACCGCGTTCAGAATCAACTCGGCCTGAAATCGGCCCGCGACCTGCTGCCGCTGTTGCAGCGACACGATCCCCGAGCCGTGGCCGTGATGAACGACACGGCGTCGGAATACGCATTCGGTTTGTCGCATGCGGTACATCTGTTGAATCCCGCCGTGATCGTGCTCGGTGGCGGCGTCGCTCTGCTCGGCGAGTTCTGGCGGGCCGCCATAGCAGATCAACTCCCCGGAATGCTGATGAAGGCGATGCAACCCGGCCCGACCGTCAAGCTCGCAGCGCTCGGCGAATCGGTCGTCCCCCTCGGGGCCGCGGCACTCGCCCGGCAACGGTTCATTGTTCCTCAACTATAATTCCAAAATGATCACCGATTGGATAAGCAACTACATCGATGCTCAGCGCCGTGTGCTGGACGCTCTCGATCCTACCGAGATTGCGGGACTGATCACGGTGGTGAAGCAGGCACATGCGGCCAACCGGCAGATCTTCGTCTGCGGCAACGGCGGCAACGCGGCTAACGCCGCCCACTTCGTCACCGATCTCGGCAAGAACTCCTCGGAGGCGATGCCCACGCCGTTCCGCGTCCTCAGTATCAATGACAACGTCAGTTGGCTGACCGCCATCGGCAACGACTACAACTTCAACGACGTCTTCGTGCACCAGCTCCGCAACTACGCTCAGCCCGGTGATCTGCTCATGACGAGCAGTGTCAGCGGTAATTCGCCGAACGTGGTGGCCGCCCTCGAATGGGCCCGCGACCGGGGTTTGGTGACAGTGGCGTTGGTCGGTGCGAAGAAAGGCCGGGCCGCGGCGGTTGCCGAACATGTCGTGGTGGTGCAGGACACGCATTACGGCCGCGTCGAGGATGTGCAGATGCACATTCTGCACATGCTGTGCTATGCCTTTGTCGAAATGCCGATGCTGTGATTTTCGCGGAGTCGCGTCTGGGTATCGCAATGCCACGTGGTCGATGCTGATTCGATCCGCATCGCGTATACTGCCCGCACCGAGTCCAAGATTCCCGGGGCACGCACAATGGCATCGCAAGTGTCTGCAACCTGGTCTGGGGTCGAATTGCCCAAGCCTTTGGAACCGCGACCGTCGATCACCCACGTTCTCTTCGATTTCGATGGCACGCTGTCACTGATCCGGCAGGGTTGGCCGGAAATCATGGTGCCGATGTTCGTCGAGATGCTGCCGCGGAAGCCGGGCGAAACCGACGACGCCATCCATCGCATGGCCACCGACGACATCATGCGGCTGAATGGCAAGCAAACCATCTACCAGATGATGCAACTCGCCCAGCGCATCACCGAGCGCGGCGGCACACCGAGGGAACCGCTCTGGTACAAGCACGAGTATCTGCGGCGGCTGGAAGCACACGTCGGCCACCGCACTGCCGCACTGGCCAGCGGCTCGGTTTCTCCTGACACCCATCTCGTCCACGCGGCGCGGCCGCTGCTCGAACATCTCCACAACCGCGGGCTGAACCTGGTTCTCGCCAGCGGCACGGACGAGGACGCCGTCAAACGCGAAGCCGGCCTGCTCGACATCTCGCGGTACTTTGGTCCACACATCTACGGGGCTCTCGATGACTACAAGCAGTTCTCCAAAAAAATGATCATCGACCGCATCCTGAAGGAGAACGCCATCGCGGGTTCTCAATTGCTCGCCTTCGGCGACGGCTACGTGGAAATCGAGAACACCAAGCAGGTCGGTGGCTTCGCCGTCGCCGTCGCCAGCGACGAAGCCAACAACGGTAGCGGCCGCGTTGAACCCTGGAAGCGAGAACGCCTTCTCGGCGTCGGGGCCGACGCGGTCATTCCCGATTTCCGCGGTGCCATCGCACTGGTGGATTACCTGCTCGACGGCAAACTGCCATGACTGTTCAACCGCTCGACCTGTCACAACTGAAAGTGCTGCCGCTGTCGGCCCGGAAGAGCCTGACACACGTCGACAGTATTCTGATCGATCCCGAATTGCCACCTATGCCATGTTCGGACACGATCCTTCGGCAAGTGCAACACACTGCCGCTGCCATGAAGTTGGCCCGCAGCCGCGGTGCGAGCATCATGCTCATCTACGGAGCCCACCTGCTGCGCAACGGGGCGGTCCGCATCCTCGAACGCCTCATGGCCGGCAACTGGCTCACACACCTGGCTACCAATGGTGCCGGCACCATTCACGACTGGGAGGACGCCTGGTTCGGTGCCTCCACCGAAAGTGTCGAAATGAACGTCGCCGCCGGCACCTTCGGCACCTGGCACGAAACCGCGTCGTACATCCACCTCGCCCTGATGGCCGGTGCCCTCGATGGCCTCGGTTACGGCCGGGCTCTGGGGCGTTTTATTCACGAGGACGGGGTCACCCTGCCCAGGGAAGCCGAACTGCTCGCCGCGATCTCCAGTGAGCCGGCGCATCTGCTGACCGCTGCCCGGGCGGACCTGCTCACAGCGATGCGGCAACAGCAGTGGCCTGCGGGTCGCCACACGATTTCGCATCGCTGGAAAGAAGCATCGATCATCGCTCAGGCCTACCGCCACAAGATTCCCGTTACGGTCCACCCGGGCATCGGTTACGACATCATCGCCAACCATCCCGTCTTCAGCGGTTCCGTCATTGGCCGGGCGGCGGAGAGGGATTTCAAACTCTTCGGCGGCTCGATCGATCTGCTTGACGGCGGCGTGGTCCTCTCGGTCGGCTCCGCGATCATGGGGCCGCAGGTTTTTGAAAAGAGCATCAGTTGCGTGAACAACCTGCGGCTGCAGCAAGGCCGCGGCGTCGTTCGCGATCATACCATCGCCGTCGTCGATCTTCAGGATGGCGGCGGCTGGGACTGGTCGCACGGGGAGCCGCCGAAAACGAATCCCGCCTACTACCTGCGGTTTTGCAAGAGCTACTCTCGAATGGGGGGCATGATGCAGTATCTGCAATGCGACAACCTCACATTCATTCACCATCTCTACCACGAGTTGAAAGCCGCATGACCCCCGCACGCTTCGAAGCCATCACCGGGCGGTACACCGGGCTCACAGTGGGCGTGGTCGGCGACTTCTGCCTCGACCGCTACATGGAAATCGACCCGGCCCGCGGGGAAACCTCGATTGAGACCGGCCTCGATGTGTACAACGTGGTCAACGTCCGCAGCCAGCCCGGTGCCGCCGGCACGGTGCTGAATAACCTTGTCGCCCTTGGCGTGGGCACCATGATTCCCGTTGGCTTCTGTGGCGACGACGGCGAAGGTTACGAACTGGAGCGCGCTTTGCGAGCGATGCCCGGAGTGGACACGTCGCTGTTTCTGCGGACTCCACTGCGGTGCACGTTCGTCTATTGCAAGCCGCTGGTCGTGGAACCGGGCCAACCGCCGCGGGAACTGAACCGTCTCGATTCGAAGAACTGGACGCCGACTCCGGAAGAGTTGCAGCAGCAGTTGGCTTCGTCCGTGACGGACCTGGCCCGCCGTGTCGATGCGATGATCGTCATGGATCAGGTCGAAATTCCCGAAACGGGAGCGGTGACGAAACGAGTCCGCGAAGCGGTGGCCGCCGCGGGAGTTCGCGTGACGCTCGCCGACAGCCGGCGCGGGCTCGGCGACTATCCGCCCCTGGGCTTCAAGATGAACGCCGCGGAGTTGGCAAAGATGATGCGGGTGGAACTGCCACGGGACATCGAAAGCATTGGCACGCTGGCGGCGGAACTGGCCGCACGCACCGGTCAGCCGGTCTTCATCACGCTGGCCGAACGGGGCATCGTCGGGGCTTTGGCCGATGGCACTGTCCACTCTGTTGAATCTCATCCGCTGCGTGGGCCAATCGACGTGGTGGGAGCCGGCGACGCGGTCACTGCGAGCCTCACCGCGGCACTGGCCGCCGGGGCGACGCTTCCCGAGGCGATGGAACTGGCGATGGCGGCTGCCTCAGTGGTCCTCCATCAACTCGGCACCACCGGCACCGCAACTCTGCCGCAGATTGCGTCACTCGGAGTCGCCACTTCAGCGGGCTCTACCAGGCGGGTTTGAGATCATCAAGCTGAGAAGACCGACGGGCATTTGGATGCGCACTGTCAATTACTCTGAAACTCGCTGCGAGATTCGACGACGGCCCCAGCCAATCATGCACAACTGGCCCAGGCCGATCCACAGCAGCAAGAAAGTGCTGGCGATCGCAGCGGCGTAGATCCAATAGACAAGATCGTTCCGAGATTCGACGGTCCCCATGCGAGCGACAGCCAGTTCCTGGCGAGTTGCGGCAAGACCCTCTGCCAGCAAGTCAGAATCAGCGACCGTTTCTCGTGCAATGGCGACCAATCGCTGAGTCAACTCGACTGCTTTGGCCGACTTCACTGCGTCGACCATCACCTGGGGAGTGTTCAGTGCGTCCGCGGCGCGATCGATCGTTTGGGCCGCACTACGTACGCGTGTCATCGAGTCGGCATCGCCGTTGAGTTGAATCACAATTTCCGCGGCCCCGCGAAGCCCTGCGGCCACGGCGCTGAGCGCATTCGCGATTGTGTTCAGCCGATCGAGCGACAGACCCACTCGGTCGACGAGTCCCTCAATCCTGGCACGGACCGCAGGAAGCTCCGGGTTCTCAGCAGCGACGGCATCGACCTCGCCCGACAACTCACGGAGTTCAGTGCGAAGCGTGCTCACCCGCGTTTCAACGCGTGCCAGTCGCGCATCTGCCTCGACCAGCCCAGTGTCCACACTGGCGGCAACTCGATCAATCCGATCGACGGTCCTCACCGCAAATCGCCAACCGAGTGCAATGGCGGCAACACACAACAGCACACCCACACCACCAACGATGATGACGACAAGACCGAATTGTTTTCGCATGGAGCTATCCTCGCCATCACTGCTCGCGGCGGATGCTCCAGTCGCAGAGATGCTCCAGGATCGTGCGGCAGTCGCTCTCGGGTAGCACCTCCAATGCAGCACGGGCACGATCCGAAAAATCTTCAGCCCGCTTGCGTGCATAGCTCAATGAGCCGGTCTTCTCCAAAGCCGTGGCGACTGCGGAGCCGCGATGCTCGGCCACTTCCAACGCGGTCCGCAACTGATCCGCTTCGTGCGTCGGCAGCGTCGCCAGGCAGTGAATCAGCGGCAGCGTCAGTTTCAACTGGTCCAGATCAGTGCCGAGCGTCTTGCCCGTCGCGCTCTCGCTGCCGGCGATGTCGAGCAGATCGTCGGCAATCTGGAACGCGACACCGAGGTTGCGACCGTAGTCGGCGAGTTTGTCCGCGACCGCATCGGTGGCACCCGCGTAGAGTGCCCCGAGCCGACCGGCACACTCGGTCAGGGCGGCGGTTTTGCCCTCGATGATCGCGTAGTATTCGCATTCGTTGAGCGCGAGGTTGCCGCGTTCGCAGACCTGCCGCAGTTCGCCCGCACAGACGCGGTTGGTCGCCTCGCCGATGATCTGGCAGGCCCGGCCATCGACGGTGCTCGTCAGCTGGAAGGCATGCGTAAAGAGCATGTCGCCGAGCAGGATCGCGGTCGTGTTACCCCAGCCGGCGTTGACGGTGCTGACATGTCGCCGCAGATCGGCGTCGTCGAGGACATCGTCGTGGACCAGCGTTGCGGTGTGGATCATCTCGACCGCGGCGGCGAGGCGATGGTGGGCGGGGGCCACGCTGCCGCAGGCTTTGGCGGTCAGCAGGAG
>JBGSSZ010000672.1:0-16447 GCA_041736785.1 Limnoglobus sp. | reverse complement strand
CGACCTCGTCGGCGTGACGCCCGGGTGCTCGCCGCTGCCGCGGAGCATCCGTGTGCGCGACGTCGCCCGGCTGGCCGCGAGCTTTCTGCACTCCGGCAAAGTCACGCGTACGGATAAACTGCGGGTTCTGCGGGCTTACCTCGTCTGGGGGTTGCGCAGCCGCCAGGGTTGGAAGCAGTGGTGGCGCTCGATCGACGCGGCGATCCAGCGAAAACAGGCAAAGAACGCCCGCCGCGGAAGGCCGCTCGCCTGAGCTTCCGGTGAAGATCGGTCCGCGGTATGGTCGATGAATTGGGGACCCCGGCATTCGAGGCTTCGATGCACTTGCGGCGACGTGCGACCTGGATGCTGAGTGCCACTCTCGCTTTCGCGGGGTGTGAATCGTTCCGCGGCACCACGACCTCGGTGGAGCCCTCGGCTGTCGCCGCGGCGGCACCCACAATCAGCGTCCGCCGGCCCGCCAAGCACGTCTTCCGCGTCGGCCCGTATATCGTGCACTCCGACGCCAAGCTGAATGCCGACGATCCGCTCTTCCACGAACTCCGGGCCCTTCCCGAACAGATCCAGAGCGAACTCGACCTCCCGCCGAGCGACGCGCTCGTGCAGGTCTTCCTCTTCGAGTCTGCCGCCAAATACGACGAGTACATGAAGTCGCGCTATCCGCGGCTGCCCAAGCGGCGGGCGTATTTCTTCGCGGAGCACCGCATCGGCGGGAGCGACGATCTGCTCGTCTTCACCTGGCCCAGCGAACACCTGCAGAAAGATCTGCGGCATGAGCTCACGCATGCCACGCTGCACGGCACCTTGAAAGCGGTGCCGCTCTGGCTCGACGAAGGGCTCGCGGGATTCTTCGAGCTGCCCACGACCACCGACGGCGTGAATGCCAATCATCTCGACGTGCTCCGCCGCGGACCGTTCCTGCCCGACCTCGCCCGGCTCGAAAAGCTCGGTCAAGTCAGCCAGATGGAGACGCCCGAGTATCGCGAAGCCTGGGCCTGGGTGCACCTCATGCTCCGAGGCGATGCCACGTCACGACAGGTTCTGCTGGATCACCTGCAGCAGCTTCGCACGACCGCCTCGCCGAGCCCGCTGTTGCCGAAGCTGACGGAAGCGATGAAGGATCCCAATCAGGCCTTAGCCGAGCATCTCACGCGGACCAACTTCCCGGCCCAGTCGGTGACGGCACCGCGCTGACCGGACAGCGAGCCAGAGTCGTACAATTCTGGTGAATGAACATTCTCATCACGGCTGGGAACACGCAGTCGCCCATCGACCGGGTGCGCTGCGTGACGAATGTTTTCTCCGGCCGCACCGGGGCGCGGATTGCCACCTCGGCCTGGGCCCGCGGCCACCGCGTCACACTCGCGACCTCGAACCCCGACGCGCTCCCGGAACTGCCGCCGCTTCCCGAAGGCAGCGAGCAGCGGATGGCGGTCTATCAGTATTCGACGTTTGACGACCTCGCCGCGCTGCTGCAGCAGTACATCCGCAACGGCGTGTTTGACGCGATTATCCACACGGCGGCCGTCAGCGACTACCTCGTGGCCGGGACCTATGTGCCTGCGGATCGCACGTTCTTCAACGGCCGCACCGGGGAATGGGAAGCGAAGCGCACGCCGCCCGCGATGGTCGAACGCGACAGCCACGGCAAGATGAAAAGCGACGCGCCGGAGATGTGGATCCGCATGGTGCGGGCTCCGAAGCTTGTTGATCGCTTCCGCTCGCTGTGGGGCTTCGGCGGGCTGTTGGCGAAATTCAAGCTGGAAGTGGGCCTGAACGACGCCGAACTTGTCGATGTCGCCGAGGCGTCGCGGCGTCAGTCCGCTGCGGATGTGGTCGTCGCCAACACGCTTGAAGGGGCCGAGCGCTGGGCGTTTCTCGGCCCGATCGACGGCAAGTATGAGCGCGTCCCACGGCGGGAGCTTCCCGAGCGACTGCTGCTCCACCTCGAGCATCTCCGCCGTCAGATGCCGGGAGGCTCGCCATGAACGTCTTGCTCGGCGTGACCGGCTCCGTAGCCGCGATTCGGACACCCGCACTCGTGGCGCTGCTGCGTGAAGCGGATCACGACGTGAAAATCGTTGCCACCGATGCCGCGACCTATTTCTTTGACGTCGAGGAGCATCGCGACATCCTCACGCTCAACGACGACGAATGGCCCGGCGGGGGCTACACCCGCGGCGACGAGGTGCGGCATATCGAGCTTCGCAAGTGGGCTGATCTCTTTCTGATCGCGCCGCTCGATGCCAACACCCTCGCCAAATTCGCCGCGGGCATCTGCGACAATGCACTCACTTGCGTCTGGCGGGCATGGGATCTTGCGAAGCCGGTCGTACTCGCCCCGGCGATGAACACAATGATGTGGCAGCACCCCTTCACCCGGCGGCACCTGCGAAGCCTTGCAGCCGACTTCGGTGCAGCGCACATTCCCGGTCACCTCAGCGAAGACGAGATCATACCACTCATCAACGAGCGCGGCGCGATGCTGCACATCGTGCCGCCGATCTCGAAGTTGCTCGCCTGCGGTGACGTCGGCATCGGTGCTATGGCCGAACTCGATGCTATCGCTCAGGCCATGGCAACGGCTACCACGGACGACGAGCCACGCAGGTAGATGCGGTCGCCCACCAGCGCTGGGTGCGAGTACATCCCGGCTTCCTCCGCGAACACTTTCAACCTGCCAAGTTCGCGGTACTCGCCGGCATTGGCGTCGATGAGCAGCAACTCACCCGTGAGAGCAATGCACAGGACGCGTGAGCCGTCGGCGACCAGCGTGCCGTAGCGGGTGAAGGGGGGTCGGTCGTCGGTCCAGACTTCTTTCAGCCCCTTGGCGATGTCGAGGCAGAAGAGCCGCCGCCAGAGACCGAAGACGCGGCCCACGGTGACGACCGGAGTGTGCGTGTCAGGCGCGAGCTTGCGATTCACGGCGAGCGGCTTGGGCTTGAGCTTGCCGCGGTCGTCAAATTCATAGAGCCGCGTGCCGTTGTTCTCCGTGCTGACCAGCAGCTTGTCACCGACGAGGATCGGCGTCGGGACATTGAAATCGTTTGCGCGGTCCGGAGTCAGTGTCCAGAGCCGTTCACCCGTAGCCGGGCTCCAGCCGCCGAGGCTTTCGGAGTCGTGCCCGATGATCTGCTCCTGACCGCGGATCGTGGCCGCGATCAGCGAGCCATAGCCCGCGGGTTTGCCCGGTGTCTTCCAGAGTTGTTTGCCGCTGCGGATGTCGAGTGCCACCAGCGAAGCCGCCTTCGCTCCGGGGTTCACGATCACGCGGTCGCTGAGCACGAGCGGCGTCGAGCAGGTGCCCCATTTCGGTGTGGTTTCGGGCTCGTATTCGTCGGTGGTGTTGGTCTCCCAGTGGATCTCGCCGGTAGCGAGGTCGGCACAGGTGAGGTGGCCGAAGGCGCCAAAGAGGTAGACGCGGTCGCCGTGGATCACGGGTGTCGCCCGCGGTGAGTTGCCGTAGTCCAAGTTTCCCGGTGCGATGTTGCGCACGCTCCAGCGGACCTTGCCCGTATCGGCTGCGAGGCATTTCCAGACGTCGATCGTGTCGTTGAGTTCGCGATCGGAGACGATCACATGCTGCGCGGTCGCGGCGACGCCGCCGAGCCCGGGGGCACTGAGCGGGGCCGTCCAGAGGATCGTCGTTGTGGCAGGAAGGGTGGAGGGCAAGTGATCGACGCGGCCCGCCCGTGCGGAGCCGCGCCAGTCGGGCCAGGACTCATTTACTTTTTTTTCGCCGGCTCCACGAAGCCGCCCTTGGTCTCCAGCACCTTGCAAAGTGCTTGGTTGCTGTGGAGGTCCAGCAGCAGCGATTTGACTTTCGCCTGGAGGTCGGCAGGCACGCTGCCGCAGGCGAACGCGGCAATGAACGGCACGGGATCGGTTTTGCCGATCACTTTCAAGTCGCCCTTTTTGATTGTGCCGCAGCCTTCAAGCAGTGGCGCCGCGTAGCTCGACACCACTCCGCAGACCTTTTCGCCGGCCTTGCCGGAGTCGAGGATCTTGGTGGCGCAATCGGTGCACGACGCCGCGGGCTCTTTGGTCTCGCTGTAGCTGACGTTGAGTTCTTTCAGCAGCGCTTTGGGAGCCGCGTATTTTTCCTCCGCCTCTTCGGGGCCGAAGATCACACGGTAGCCCTTGATCTGATCGGCACTCAGAGCGGCATCGCTGGAATGCACGACCAGCCAGCCTTCCTGCGTGGTCAGTCCGTCCTTGCCGGTGAGTGCCGCCAGTCGGGTGACGTCGATCTTTCGTGCCTTGGCCTGGTGCTGGACCACGGAATCCTTGCCGATGATCAGGTCCACCTTGCCGGCGGTCTTCTTGGTCAGGGCACCTTCGAGCGTCTCGCTGAACTCGACCGCGACGGGGCGACCAAGCTTCTCAGCGAGGTGCTTGCCGAGGGCTTTGTAATCGCGCTGGGCGTAGCCCGCGACGCAGGGGCAGGAGAGTTCCTTGGCCAACGGATCCATGACGACGACCACGAGCGGGACTTGCGTCTCACCGGCGAGCAGTGTGGTCCCGGTCACGGCGACCGCGGAGGCGGCAAGGAACTGGCGGCGCGATGCGTTCATTGCTGGCCTCCCGACTTCTTGGTGAGGATGAAGAACTTCGAGCCGGGCTGGTCGCAGAAGACGATCGTGTCGCCGTCGCTGCTGACGCCGATGGCGACGTTCTTGCAGCCGCCGCCGATCTTGACGGTGCCGGCGACGCCGATGAACGCGCCGGTCGCACTGAACCGCTTGACGACGCCTTCCGATTCGGCGGTGTAGATGTCACCGCTGGTGCCAGCGGCGCGGGTGTTCATGGGATTGCAGCAACCGCCGAAGCACGCTGGGTCCGTGTCGGTCCCGCGTTTGCCGTAGCTACCGAGTTTCTTGCCATCGCGGTCGTAGCGGGCGAACTGATGCTTGGTGTTCTCCGCGATGATGATGTCGCTGCCGCTGACCTGCACGTCCATCTGACCGCAGCAACCGCCCAGGCCCTTGAGTACCTGCGTGGGGTTCTGGAGGTCGCGATCGAATCGCCAGATGGCATAGCCCCAACCGGTGGTCTCGCCGCACGCGACGAAGACGTCCTTGTCCGAGACTGCGATGCCATTGATGATGCGGACGCGACCGGTCATGGACTGAATCACCTGCTCGACGGTCCGCTTGCTGTCCTGCTTCTCCATGGTCTCGTAGGTCTTGAGGATGTCCTTGGCCTGCTGCAGCTGCCGAATTTGAGCCTTGGTGCGGTCCTCTTCCTTCACGTCCTCGATTTTCTTGATGGTCGCTTCAAACTGCTTGCGGATTTGCTTGATGCTCGCGGCCATCTGCTCCTTTTCTTTTTTCAGCGTCTCCTCCGCCGACTTTCGCAGGGCAGCTTTGTCTTTGAACAGTTCGGTGATGTGCGGCAGTTCGGTCGGCTCGCCCATGGCTTTGCCGTCCTTGCTGAAGCGGGCGACTTTGCCCTCGCCGGCGACGTAGACTGTGCCGTCGGGAGCCGAGTTGATCGAGTGAGCGTGAAAGTCAACCTTCCAAGTGTCCAGCGGTTTGCCGGCAGCATCGAAGACGTGCACTTCGCCGAAGCCGTTCTTCGACGGTGCGCCGTAGCCACGCGGCGGAGCAACGAGGGCCAGAATGCGGTTGTCCGCAGTGAGCGTGAGGGTTTGCAGCGTGGTCTTTTTGTCGCTGCCGACGACCTTCACGACCGCGGCCTGCTCGTGCGACGCCTGCTTGGCCATCACGGCAAGGGCCTTCTGCTGAGCTTCCTGATACTTCTGGTAATCGAGTTGTGCCTGCTGCTCTTCGGTCAGTTGTTTTTCCGCTTTTTTGTCATCGGCCATCGCGGTCATCGCAACGCTGGCCATCACACCACCAACTACAAGACTTTTGAACAGGCTCATCGACGTGCACCTCCGGAGAATCCGCGACAGTGGCGAATCTTAGAGAACCATAGTCGAAGCTGACGCGGGTTGCAATGCAATCCCGCGGCAGCGTTACGAAGTGGCTACATGTGCCACCTCCCATCCATTTGGTAAACGGGCACCAGAATCATTACGTCCATTGGAGTGTTGGCCATGCAGAACCGGAAGTGATTCGGGAACGTACCTTGACCGTTGTGCCGAACGGCGCATTTTAACCTCTGCGAACTTCGGCAGAACGTCTGCCACCAAACAAACCCTGGCTGAGGCCGCCATGCAAGACATGCTGTCCGCGATTCCGACGACGAACCCTGTCGCCCCTGCAGAGCCCAACTCATACGACGACGTGCCGTATGAATCCCATCCGTTTGCCCAGACGCACCCGAGCCGGTTGTTCACGGTCGGCACGCTGTTCGGCTTGCGACCGGTGCCGCCGGCACGCTGCCGCGTGCTGGAGCTCGGCTGCGCCGCCGGTGGGAATCTGATCCCGATCGCGGAAATGCTCCCGGAAGCGCAGGTCGTCGGCCTCGACCTCTCTGCACGGCAGATCGCTGACGGCGTCGGCTACGTCAAGAGCCTCGGGCTGACCAATATCGAACTCAAGCACGCCAGCATCACCGACGTGGATGAGTCGTGGGGCCAGTTCGACTACATCGTCTGCCACGGTGTGTTTTCCTGGGTGCCAGCCCACGTGCAGGAGAAGATCTACAACATCTTCGACAAGAACCTGTCTCCCAGCGGCATCGGATATGTGAGCTTCAACACCTACCCCGGCTGGCACATGCGTGGCATGATCCGCGACATGATGCGTTATCACTCGGGCCGATTCAACACGCCGCAGCTTCGCATCCAGCAGGCCCGGGCTCTGCTCGACTTCCTGGCCCAGAGCGTGCGGGCCGACAACAACAACGCCTACAGCGTGCTGCTCAAGCAGGAGCTCGAGACGCTGCGCCATCAGGCCGACCACTATCTCTACCACGAGCACCTGGAAGAGGTGAACGATCCGATGTACTTCCACACCTTCATGGAGAAGGCGATCAAGCACAATCTGAAGTACCTCGGCGAAAGCCGCATCGGCACGATGGTGACGGGTAACTTCGGCCCTGAGATCGAGAAGACGCTGAAGATCCTGGCCACGGACCAGATCCAGGCGGAGCAGTACATGGACTTCCTGCGGAACCGCATGTTCCGCGAGACGCTGCTGGTTCACAAGTCGGTGAACCCGAACTGGAGCGTGAACCCGGAGAATCTGCGTCAGCTTCACGTGGCGAGCCCGGCGAAGCCGGTGGCACCGGGCCAGGGTCCGACGCCCGCAGGCCAGCAGCCCCCGCCGCCGTATGTGCCGAAGGATCTCAACAGCGACGAGAACGTGCAGTACCGCTCGAACAGCGGCATGCAGATGGCGACGAACCGCCCGATTCTCAAGGCCGTCATGCAAGTGCTCGGCGAGCACTACCCCGCGACGATCCCTTTCGACGTGCTGCGGCAGCAAAGTCGCGAACGCGTCGGCGGCATGACCAACGATCCCAAGCAGGTCGCCGAGGACACGCAGGTGATCGCGGTCGGCTTGCTCAACTGCTACATGTCGAGCGATCTGGTTGAGCTTCACGGCATGCCGATCTCGTTCACGAGGAAGCCCGGCGACAAGCCGACCGCTCTTCCCTGGGCCCGTCTGCAGGCTCAGAAGATGGGCGTCGTCACCAACCGCCGCCACGAGGTTATTCGGCTCAACGACCTCGACAAGCACCTGATCCCCACGCTCGACGGCAACAACGACAAGGAGGCGATCGTCGAAAAGCTCGCCACGGTCGCTCTCGCCGGGCAGCTGAATGTGCAGAAGGACAACGTCACGCTTTATGATCCCGCCGAAATTAAGACGGCACTGAACAGCGTGATCGAGCAAGCGCTGCAGAATGTGGCCAATCAGGCCCTGCTGCAGGCGTAAAACTATTCCGGGGCCTGAGGGCGTTTGTGTCGCCCTCAGGGTCCCGGAGTATTCGCAGCGAAATCTAGCACAATTCTGTTTGATTCCCGCAGGGACATCGTTAGTATTCAGCTTCGCTCGTCTTCCGTCAGAGTTTAGTTCTTAAAAGGTTTTTCCATGATGCGCAATCGATTTTTCGCCGCGGCTCTGGCCCTCGGCTGTGTCAGCACAGCACAGGCTCAAGTGGTGGTCTATTCCGACAACTTCGATGCCGGGACGTCCGCATCAACCTGGACGACGAGTGTGTCCACTGGTGCTCCGGCGATCAACACCGCGAACATGGCCTTCGACTACAGCACGGTGGGAATTCCTGCCGCTCCGAACTCGACGGGTGGTTCGACGATTGGTGCACAACTGCGGGCCAATCAGCCAAGCGGCGCAACGTTCAGCGGCCTCAGCATCGCACCCAACGGGCAAAGCTTCACGGGCGACTACACGCTCCGCTTCGATGCCTGGCAGAACTTCAACGGTGGTTTCCCCGGCGGTGGCAGCGGTTCGACGCAAGCCACCGGCGGTGGCATCGGTGCAAACACCAACACGGCTCAGTTTATCGGGACAGCCATCGAGGGCGTCTATTTCGCTGGTACCGGTGATGGCGGGTCCGGCTTGGACTATCGCGCTTACACCAACACGGGCGCGTCCCTCGCCCCCAGTACGGGCGTCTATGCCGCCGGCACGCAATCCACTGCGCAGAACAACACCGATGCTTTTTACAGCACCAATATGTTCGGCAGCGTCGATGCTCCCGCCGCGCAGCTGCTGCTCTTCCCACAGCAAACCGGTACGACCGCTCCCGGAACTTTGGGTATGCTGTGGCGCACTTGGACCATTGAAAAAGTTGGTGACATCGTCACCTGGTCAGTCACCAACAACGTCGGGACCAATGTGCTGCTGGCCACGGTGGACACCAGCATCGCCGGCAATGAACTCACCGGGGACAACATCTTCCTGGGCCATTTCGATATCAACGCGACGTCGTCTGGCGATGTGAACGCAGACTCGCTGCTGTTCGGTCTGTTTGACAATGTGGTCGTGACGGCTCCTGTGCCGGAGCCGGGCCTGTTGCTCGGTGCGCTCGCCCTGCCGGCGTACCTGCTTCGCCGCCGCTGCAAGTCCTGATTGTCATTGACACCGCCGGGACCTCACGCTATCGCCGTTCTCTTCTGAACGAACGATAACTCCCGGCGGGGGCTCGGCTGTGGCCGACGAAAGCGCCGATCTGGTCGTGGAATCGTCGCACCTGACGAAAATCTACCAGAATCGGCAAATTGCGCTGAACGACGCTTCGCTCGTCATCGAGCCGGGGACCGTCTTGGGTCTGCTCGGCCCGAACGGAGCCGGGAAGACCACCTTTTTGCGCCTGATCCTGGGTTTGCATCGCCCGACTGCGGGCTGGGCGAAGGTGTTTGGCAAGACGATGACGCCGAACGCCGCCGACCTGCGTCGCCGCATCGGCTACATCCCGACCAATCCACAGTTTCCCCGCGGCATGTCGCCGATCATGTATCTCGACTACATCGCACGGCTGTTTGGAATGCCGCGCGACGAGCGGAAGCCGCGGCTCGCAACGCTCATACGTGCCGTGGATCTGCTGCCGCACTCCGGGGAGCCAATCGCCCATTTCACCCCCGGTCAGACGGGTCGCCTCGCCGTCGCTGCCAGTTTGATCAATGAACCCGACCTGCTCATCTGGGACGAACCGACGCACGGACTCGATGTCGAAGCCCGCCGCTCGATGCTGGAGCTCATCAAGACACTCGCTGCGGAAAAGACGCTGATTCTCAGCAGCCATAACCTCACCGATGTGGACGAAGTCTGCAACCATGCCGCGGTGCTGAACAAGGGCCAGTTGATTTTCCACGGCACGCTGCAGGAGCTCAAAGGCCGCATCCGCAAGAACCACTACGAACTCGACCTCGACGGCGATCAGAAGTCGATTGCCAAGGCGGTCGGTGCGATCAAGACGATGAAAGAAGTGACGCAAGCTGTGCTCCGCCAGCGGCGGCTCGATCTGAAGCTCAGCGACGAAGTGCCCAACTCCGCGATCCTCGCCCAGGTTTTTCAGGTGCTCTTCGACAACAAGATCTCGCTGATCTGCGTCCGCACCGTCGGAGCCCAAACCGAGCAGGCGTATCTCGACCTGATGGAGCGGGAGGAGTCGAAGGGCTTCACGCGGCTCTATCAGCCCGCGGAAGCGGCGTGAGGACGTTACATTATTTTCCTTGACTTCGGGTTGGTGATCTGACAATATGTTCACTATCACCCTTGGAGTTCAACGATGGCCGTCAAACCGATTCCGGATGGTTACAACACATTCGCCTGCTATCTGATTGTGAAGGATGCCAAGGCCGCTCTGGCGTTCTATAGCAAGGCGTTCAAAGCCGAGGAGAAGATGCGGCTGTCGATGCCGGATGGTAGCATCGCCCACGCGGAGTTCAAGATCGGTGACTCGATGATCATGCTGGGCGAGGAGAACCCCGGCTGGGGCGCGACCAGCCCGCAGACGCTCGGCGGCACGCCCGTGGGGCTCTGTCTGTATGTGCCCGATTGCGATGCGGTTTTCAATCAGGCCGTCGCCGCGGGTGCGACCGTTGACAAACCCGTGATCGATCAGTTCTATGGCGATCGCAGCGGCACCGTCGTGGATCCATTCGGTCACAAGTGGACCGTCTGCACGCACATCAAGGATCTGACACCTGCGGAGATGCAGACGGCGATGGAAGAGATGATGAAGAACATGCCGCACTAACATTGGAGTCAGGACATGGATGTCGCTGCTGCCCCGATCCGCTTCAATCGTCTGCTTCCCTACTGGGCTGTGCTGCAGACCGATCTTCGTCAGACGCTCCGGAGCTGGGTCTACCGGCTCTGGGTGCTGATGATGCTGTTCGCGGCGGGTGGCTACGTCCTGTACAAGTTTGGTGCGGCGAACGCCGGTGAATTCCAGCCCGCCAACATCCAGACCGTCGATTTGCTCCGTGCTCTCGCGGTCGGCAGTCTGTCGCTGATCTCACTCATTGCTGTGAGCAGCATCAGCAGCGAACGGGGGACAGTCGCAGACAGCATCCTGTCGCGCGGCATCAGCCGCTATCAGTATTTCCTCGCCAAATGGCACGCACGCCTCGCGGTGGTCTTGAGCACGTTCATGCTGACGAGCGGAGCCGCACTCATAGCTTATGCCGTGCTCTTCAATGAGTCGGTCACCGGCGGCGAGACCAACCTCACCATTGCCGGCGGGTTTGTCGGCATCCTGCTCCTGGCCGCAGCACTTGCGGTCGTCGTCAGTTGGGGCGTCACCATCGGATCGCTCTCCAGCGGCACGGTGCTCGGCATCACCATCTTCTGGATTCTGATCTTCGGCGCGTTGGTCGTGCTCACGCAGTTACCCGCGGGCTATCCGAATCCGAAGCGGACGTTCGACGGACTCCGGCACGTGCTGCGTGGCGAATACACTTCGAGTGGCGTGAGCGAGTTCCTCATCGGCACCGGCGTCCTGAGCGTGGCCGGAGCCGCGGTGGGATTGATCGGCTTCGCCAAGCGGGATGTGTGAGAGCCGCAGAATAGAAGATCTCTCGCAAAGCCGCTAAGGCGCAAAGGAAGCAAAAGGAAAACAGGAGATCAGGAAGTGTGGTTGTGATCGGGGAGGCCGTTGACCACGCGAGTGATTCCATCCTTCATGAGCGACTGGCCGAAGTTGAGCAGAAGTCCCAGCTTCAGGCCGGTCAGTTTGAGATAAGTCAGTGTTTGTTTCTTGTGTACTGGTGCGGTCTGCTCAAGCGATTTCAGTTCCACGATGACAAGCTCGTTCACGATAAGGTCTGCTCGAAAGCCCTCATCGAAGGTGATACCTTCGTAATGAAACGAGATCGGAACCTGAACTCGAACCGTCAATCCACGCTTTCGGAGTTCGTACACGAGAACGCGTTCGTAAACAGATTCCAGCAAACCAGGCCCAAGGCCAGTGTGAATCTTGTAGCTTGCATCGACAATAATGGTCGCAATCTCGTTTTCTGACATTTCTGTCTCTGCTCTTCCTTTGCGCCTGAGCGGCTTTGCGAGAAATCTGCTTTTTCAGCGACTTCTGCTCAACTTCGGCCAGTCGCTCACGAAGGATGGAATCACTCGCGTGGTCAACGGCCTCCCCGATAACAACCCACTCATCATGATTTCCTGAATTCCTGTTTTCCTTTGCGCCTTAGCGGCTTTGCGAGAGATCTTCTTTTTTCAGCATCCCCGCCTGTTCCGCGTACTTGAACACGCCGCCGGCTTCGATGATGGGAGCGACCTCGCCGAGGCCTTCGAGCGTCCAACTCTCCTGCGTCTTCACGTTGGTGAGTTTCAGTGCGTTCAGATCAATGCTGAGTTCGTCGCCGGTGCAGACTTGCTCGATGAGCCGCTCCTTGCACTCGATCGGGATGAGGAACGCGCCGTTGATGCAGTTGCGGTAGAAGATGCGTGCGTAGAACTCGGCGACGACGAACTGAATCCCCGCAGCCGCCAGAGCCACCGGGGCATGCTCGCGACTGGAGCCGCAGCCGAAGTTCTTCCCTCCGATGATGAACTTGTACGGACTGACAAATTCATCGTCGGTGTGGAACGGCACGTGTCCCTTGGGCAGCCCGGCTCCGCTTTTCGGCACACCCGACAGGGCGAACTTCCCGAACATCTTGTATTCCTCCGGCACTGCGGGGTTGAAGGTCAGGTATTCCGCGGGGATGATCTGATCGGTATCGATGTTGTCGCCGAGAACGTAGGCCAGACCGGTGAGTGTGGTGGTCATTTTTTGTACCCTTGAGCTGAAAAGCATGGCGGGAGAGCAATCGCTCCGCGAGCGTTTTTGACATTGTAGATTGTGCCGGTTTTACCGACGCCGTTTTGGTGCTAGTGTTGGGAACTGTCGGACTTTCCCCCTCCCCAGCAGTCGCTTCCCGACAGTTGTCCCTCCCGGCGACACGAGCACACTATGCGCGCAAGGCTTACTCTGGAAGCGGGCGATGGAAGTCCCTCCAGTATCGATCTCCTGCCCGGTCAACCGGCCACCATTGGCCGCAGCCGCGACAACAGTGTCATCCTCCGCGATGACATGGCTTCGCGGATGCACGCCAAGATCTACTTCGAAGATGGGCGCTGGGTCGTCCGTGATTTCGGTCTGAACGGCACCCGGGTCAGTGGCAATCGCATCAGCGGCTCCACACCGCTCGCCGACGGCAGTGTCATTCAGGTCGGCGACATCCGCTTGAAGTTCGCGCTCCTCACGGCGGCTGAGTCGTCGAAAGCCACGCTCAGCGGCGCGTCCGTCAAGACGCTCAGCAACTCGAATCTCACCGTGACGCCACCACCGCGACGCACTGTCGCATTCCAAAACGAGTCGACATCCAACGGCACCAAGCCATCGGGCGTCGTCCGCAGCGAGACGAGCGTTTCGCACCGCACGCCGATTGAGAATGGCACGCGCGTCGTCAGCGGTGCGGAAGCCTTCGGCCCGGAGGCGTCGCAGCGTCTGAAAGTCGATGAACTCACTGCGCTCTGCCGCTACATGACTGGTGCCATGGAGACGAGCGATCCGCATGAGTTGATCCGCGCCACACTGCGGGCGATCGTGCATCAGACGGCGGCCCGCCTCGCCGGCTATCTCAGCCTGGATCCGAATGACCCGACGCCGCGATTCGTGCTGCCCGAGCATTCGAGTGTGGACCTGCCGTTGAGCCGGCAACTGACGGATCGTGTCCGCTGCGGTCGCCGGTTGGTCTGGCTCAGCAACGATTCCGGCATCACGGAGAAGCAGCCCAGCGAGAGCCTGCACCACTTTCGTGATGCGATCTGCATGCCGCTGACCGCCGGCGGCGAGACCTACGCCAGTCTGCATGTCTACCGCACGGGCGCGGCCTTTGACGAACGCGATGTGCGGTACGTCGAAGCCGTGGGGGGCTATCTGGCACGCGCACTGGAACTTCATCGTCACCGCCGCAAGCTCGAAGCGGAGAACCACCGCCTCCGTGCTGCGATGCCCACGGCGGATGAACTCATCGGCGATTCCAGCGCGATGATGATGCTGCGACAGCAGATCAGCCGTGCCGCACCGCAGCCCTTCACGGTGCTGATCCAGGGCGACAGCGGCTCGGGCAAAGAGCTCGTCGCTCAGGCCCTGCACAGCAGCAGTCTACGGCAGGGTGGGCCGCTGGTGGTGGTCAACTGCGCCGCAATTGCGCCGACGCTGCTGGAAGCAGAGCTCTTCGGCTATCGTAAAGGTGCGTTCAGTGGAGCCGACCGCGATCATCCCGGTCTCTTTGAGCAGGCTGACGAAGGCACGCTCTTCCTCGATGAAGTCGGCGAGCTCAGCCTCGAGTGCCAGGCGAAATTGCTGCGGGTCATCGAGGGGAAACCGTTCCGCCCCGTTGGCGGTCTGAGCGATGTGAACGTCGACGTGCGGGTGATCGCTGCCACCAATCGCAATCTCGACACCGATGCTCGAACAGGTCGCTTCAGGCAGGATCTTCTCTTTCGGCTGAAGGTGATTCCGCTGCAGGTGCCACCGCTGCGGGACCATGCCGAGGACGTGCCGGAGTTGGCCCGGTTCTTTTTGGAGCGGCTCAGTGTGCAGTGCCGTCGCCCGTTCAAGCTGAGTGCGGCGGCGATGAAGAAGCTGCAGAGCTTCGCGTGGCCCGGCAATGTCCGGCAACTCCGTGCGGTTTTGGAGACTGCAGCTGTGATGTGCGAGTCAGACACCATCGACGCCAACGATATCCCGCTGGCAGGGGCTGTGGAGCCGCCGCCGCTGACCGATTTGCCGCCGAGCTTGGACGTCGATTCGCTGGAAACATGGGCTATACGCAAGGCTTTGAAGCAGACGGTGGGCAATGTCAGCCGTGCCGCACAGGTGCTGGGCATGAGCCGTGACACGCTCCATACCAAGCTCAAGAAAAAAGGGATCGATCGGGAAGAATTGCTCGCGGAGCGCGCAATCGACTAATTCCTCTGGTGTTGTGTGACGATCTTGTTACAATCTCTTCATCAAACGCCCTTCATACCGGAGTCGACGCATGTCTAGTAATCGTCGTCCAGCGTTCACACTCATCGAACTGCTGGTGGTCATCGCGATCATTGCTATCCTGATTGGCCTGCTGCTCCCTGCGGTGCAGAAGGTCCGCGGCGCAGCCGCCAAGGTGCGCTGTCAGAACAACCTCAAGCAGCTCGGCCTTGCACTGACGCAGGTGCACGAAAATCAAGGCTCGCTGCCGCCCGCACACGACAACTGCATGCGGCGCCCCGGCATCACCGTCACCGCCTGCTATCCTGCTCAGGTCGGCTACGACCAGAAGGTTGGCTTCCACTGGTACTGGAGTTGGATGGCTCTGACCATGCAGTACTACGAGCAGGACAACCTCTACAAGATCGCCGACGATTTCGCCCGTACGGGGCAGGATCGTCCATGGGGCAGCTCCAACGGCGTCAACCAAAATCCAGGCCTCAACAGCTTGCTGCCAATCTTCCAGTGCCAGGCCGACACCCGCACGCTGCAGTCGCAAACTGCACAGGGGATCAAGGTCGCACTCGGCAGCTATCTCGGCGTGGCCGGGATCCGTGGTGACAAACTCGGCGGACGCGAAGGTCTGCTGACGGTCAATCGCCGAATCAAGTTCGTCGAAGTCAAAGACGGTCTCAGCAACACCATGCTCGTTTGCGAGCGGCCTCCCAGCAAGGATCTCGTGTTCGGCTGGTGGTTCGCCGGTGCTGGGTACGACAACACCAACGGCAGCGGAGCAGGCGATGTGGTCATGGGTTCCCGCGAAGTGGGCTACGCCTCCTCGATCGGCGGTTGCTCCATCACCAACAAAGTGGGCCTCCAGCCGGGAACACTGCTCGATCCCTGCGATCAGGCCCACTTCTGGAGCCTGCACGCTCAAGGGACGAACGCCCTCTTCGGCGACGGCTCCGTGCGATTCCTGACCTACAAGGCTAACAGTGTTCTCCCACCGCTGACGACCCGCGCCTCGGGTGATCAGGCCGACCTGCCCTGATATCCGTGCCGTGACATGATCGAGCCGCAGACCTGGCAGAGTGTGCCAAGTCTGCGGCTCGATTCTTTTTCCGATCAGCACAAGCACTTCCCGCGTAATCACTTTACCGCAAACCGCAGACACTGCGGATTCGTCGCATTCATGCGGACCGGCCCAACCCGCCGATAACACCCTCGCGACCCCGGAGTCTGTCTCGTGCACAAGCGGCCATTGCTTTCGTTTTTGCCCTTGGAAGATCGTCTTGCCCCGGCGACGTTCACCGTCACAACGATCGTCGACAATGGCAGCAATGCCACGCCGACGGCGGGTTCGCTGCGTGCAGCGATTATCCAGGCGAACACGACGGCGGGAGCCGACACGATCGCGTTCAACAATGCCGGCGGCGGTGTGCAGCCGATCGCTCCGCCTGTTGCGCTGCCGAGCATCACCGAAGCCGTCACGATCGACGGCACGACGCAGGCAGGTTTCGCCGGTTCGCCGGTGATCCGCCTCGACGGCTCGAAGGCTGGCAGCAGCGCCAACGGTCTGGACTTCGTCAAC
>JBGSSZ010000666.1:0-2228 GCA_041736785.1 Limnoglobus sp. | reverse complement strand
CTGCCGCTGGGCCGGCGTCAGCGTGTCACCGTACGCGACTTCATAGGCGGGTTCGAAGCGGCGGACCACGTCGGCAAGTTCAAAGGGCGGGCGATTCTCGCGGCACCTCCTTCGGGCGACGGAGTCGCGGGGAGGGCGGCTTCGAGCGAGTCCAGCGGACTGGTGGTGGCTCGCAATTTCTCCGGCGAGACGTACGCCAGCAGCTTCGGCGACAGCAGCACGTAGCGGTCCTTCTGCCCCTTCCCCTGCCGCACCCGAATCGTCATGCGTTGGCTGTCGATGTCGCTGGCCTTTTAGATGGACGAGTTCGGAAACGCGCAGGCCCGTGGCGAACAGCGTGGTGAGCATCGCCCGCGTCTTGATCGACTGGATGATGGCCAGCAGACACCGCACTTCCTCGCGGCTGAGAATCACCGGCAGCCGCCGCGGCGTCTTGGCGCATACGATCTCGCCGGGAGACCAGTCCTTCTGCAGCGTGACACTGTAGAGGAAGTGCAGTGCCGAACGGATCACGTTGTACGTGCTCCACGACTGCTTGCGGCGGGCCACCAGCAGCAGGTATTCGCGGACGTGAGTCGAATCGAGTTGCTCCGGTGAACGGCCGAAGTGCTTCGCGAAGGCGGCAACGGCGCGGATGCAGCGTCCTCGGTTCGGGGCGAGATTCCGCATCCGCATGTTGTCGATCATGCGCTGACGCAACGGGGTCATGGTGACACTCCCAAAGGTGAAGATCGGTGGAACTTCCACCGACCTCATGGCGTCAGGCCAACGACTTGACTGTTGATCGCGGACAAAAAGGGAGCCACTTTCGCGGGCCAAAATGCGCCACCTCCCTCACAACATTCTTTCGCCACAAATTCCCTTCACTATGTGGCTAGGGGATTTGTGGCGAAAGAATGTTCTTCGTGGTGCTCGGCGCTGGCTCGTGCGAAAGCGCAAAAGTGGCTCCCTTTCAAAACGCTGCTGACAACTTGACCGAGGGATATGAAAAAGGAGGCCAACCTGAGGAGTGCCACGCCGTGACCGAAGCCGAATACCGAGCCATGGACCCGTCGGCCGATTCCCTGAATGAGGCCTGCGATCGCTGGTTCACCACGCCGGAGATGGCGGCACTGACACAAGCTCTGCGACGAGCCGTTGCATCCCTGCCGCCGTCCTACTCAGTCTCCATGGATGTGGAATTGCGGGTCTTCGACTCGGAACGGGAACGCTCGTTGACACTCCTCACCACCGGACTCGTGGTGCCGGCTCACCGCCAACCGTACCGAGCCTCGGGCGACTCCACCGTTCATCGCTACATTGCCGATGGCACGCTCAGCGAACTGCCGCACGACCGCTGCCCCCGCTGCTGGGCCGTGTGGGATTGGAAAATGCGGCAGCCGACGTGTCGGACGTGTCACGCCGAGATGGGGAAAGATGTGCGATTACTCTTGGACAGCGATGTGTGCCCGAATTGCGAGCGCGGCCACATCAACAGCACCGACACGACCTGCAAAGATTGCGGCTTCACCACCAACCCCCGATTCGTCACATGGGGATAACAAGCGTCCGACCATAAACTGCCAACCAAGGCCCCACACCATCCACCGCCCTGCCGCGCAGCGGCTTAGTTCAACAGCTTGTCCATGAAGTCGTGCACCTGCATTTCGGTCGGACAACCCTTCGCCCGCCAGTCGAGGCAGAAAAATATCAGGGCGGGCGTAAAGGCTTCTGGAAGCGCCGCTGGAACATTGAGCGAACGGCTTCGATCGTCCTGAAAAGCCGATGTGCAAGTAACATGCGGGGATGCGAAGAAAGTACGTCCTTGACCCCCACGTGGACGAAGGCGAGACGAAGTGGTCCGCCTTCGTCATCTGCGTCACCGGCAAGCTCGAACGCATAGTCGGGTTGAGCCGCCCGATCTACGCCACCAAGAAAGAAGCGTTGGCCGAGTGCCGGCGGCTCAGGGACGCCGATAAAGCCAGCGGCGGAGACTCAGTGATGGAAGCGTTGGCAGACGTGATGAACAAGCCCAGAAAATGATACGGAATACGCTACAATCTCCGCATGTGCACTAACTACGCCCTCCGGATGCAGCAGCTCGACGCCGAGCAGGAATACGGCGTCCACTTCGAAGAACCCTTGCTTCGCGAACTCTTCCCCTATCGCCCCACCAAGGCCGGAACGCCCGCGAAGCCGTACAACCTCGCGCCGATCATCACGCAGATCGACGGCACCCGCGCCGCCGT
>JBGSSZ010000665.1:0-9211 GCA_041736785.1 Limnoglobus sp. | reverse complement strand
CCGCGATCGACGAGTTGCACCCGGACCGGTGTCGTGATCGTCGGCAAGCGCAGCGCCCGGATCGCCGCCGCCCGCCGCGAATCGCGACCAAACGGATTCGTCCACCGTGACAAGATCTGGCACTTGCATTTGCCGTCCTTGACGCCTTCGACCACCTTCAGCAGCGTGTACGCCACCGGCGTCGCGGTCAGCCTGCTGTGGCCCTTCTCCATCGATTCCTGAATGACCGACACCGCGAAGATGTCTCCGAGCTTCACGCGGGCCTCGAGCGGCGCGAGTGTGTGCGCCCGCAGATTCACCATCACTTTTCCGGCGTCGGTCGGGATCACCTCCACGGTGCCGGCGGGAGCGAAATCGGGTTCGAGCAGCAACCCCGCCGCCCGGGCAATCTGATCGAGCGAACGCACCGTGCGCGTCCGCAACAGCGGCGTGGTCAGGCCGGTGAAGCCGTCGAGTTGCCGAGCTGCCAGGTGGAAGCCACCATCGCGATATTCGATGGCCAAGCCATGGTTCTTCAGGTTGTCGAGTGGCTTGGTCGGATTCGACGCCAGCGCGGGCCAACCCTGCTCGTGGAACTGCTTCGCCACCGGATCATCCGAAGATGCGACATCGATCACCTCTACGACACCGAGCAAACCCAACCCGGGCTGCAGAGCCGCTTTGAGTTCGCGGGCCAGTGTCGTGCGAAATGACGCGTCGAACAGCGGATGGTTCGGCGTCCGCACGAGGATGCGCCACTCATACGCTTCGGCGGGCAGCGGATCAGGTGCCGCAGCCAGGGAGAAGGCCGGAAGGATCGCCAGGATGGCTATCGCAATTCGCATCAGTTCACTCCACGGCAGGTGCGGGACGGTTCGCCGGTCGTGCGGGCCAGCCAATCCTGCTAAGATGAGTGTACCACGAACAGGACAATTTTCCCGATGGTGAATCCGCGAACGATGAAGCCGGCGCAGAGCTATGCTGTCGGTTTCGAGGTGCTCATCCGGGCTGACCGAGACCGCTCGTGGCAGGGGCTCACCGCGGAGATCGGTGCGTGGTGGCCGCGGCACTTCTTCACACATCCGAATCCCGCCGGTTTCGTGCTCGAACCCTTCCTGGGCGGACGCGTCTACGAAGACTGGGGCGACACTGCTGGCGTGCTCTGGGGCACAGTCGTCGTCTGGGTGCCCGGCCAACGCATGACCTGGGCCTGTGAAATGTACCCCGACTGGTCGGGCCCCGGTCGCAGCTTCGTGACCTTCACTCTCGAAGACCGCGGGCAGGAGACGGCTGTCAAAGTCGAAGACTGCGGCATCTGCATCAACGCCCATCAGGCTGGCACCAGCCTCAACAGCGGCTGGCACGAACTCATCGGTGTGCACTTCAAAAACTACATCGAAGCCAATCAGTGGAACCCGCCGCCCAAGCTCGCTGACAGCGGGCCCATCGCACTCCGCTACGGTGACCTCAACGCCAGCGAGGAAGTGTCGTTCGATTGAGCCCCGTCGGCTATCGCACTGCCACCAGTTCGCGTATTTTCCGACGGGTGCGCCAGAAAACGTCTTCCATCAGCAGGTGCGAGAACTCACCATTGCGACCGATGCTGTGCAGACCATCCACGCCAGTGCCGCTCTGGAAGCGGAGGCGATCCGTTTCATAGTCGCGGTGGTAGACCGGGTACGCCAGTGGTGTCCGCATAACCCGGCAGCCGCGGTATCGCTTGCTCAGACCTGGCACGATGGCTTCGAGACCAGCAACGCACTGTTGCCCCAGAGCCTCGTCCCGACTGGTCCAGGTCGCATCACCAACGGCACAGCCAATGTCAGCCGTGACCTGCGAACATCCCGCCGGCACAAGCCACGGCAGGCCCTGACCGATGTCGCTGAGCCGGAAAAACGGGAACCGCTGCTCCGGAGTCCAGGTCACGACATCGGGCAAGCCACTCGGGCCATCGAAACGCAAGTTCACAAACACCATCGGTCGATAGCGAAAACGCGCGAGTAGCTGCAGCCGATCGGTCCCCTGCACCAGTTTGGCCAGCAGGTGCACCGGGACTGTGCTCACGACCGCCGATGCGGTGTGAAGTGTGTCCTTGCTGCGGACGCCGACCACGCGATTGTTTTGGACGACGATCGCTGATGCCGGGCTCTCCACGCGGATTGCATCCTGCACAGTTGTCGCGAGGTGTTCGCACACGGCTCCGATTCCGCCCTCGGGGTAGACGTGCCAGACGTGCGGCGATTCGGGCACCGTGCTACTGTAGCCGATCGTGACGGTCCGCCGTGTCGCGCGGGCCATCAGCTTGAGTCCGAGCGTTCGCGGCAGTCTGGTTGTGAACTTCTCACCCACCGAGGCAGAGAGTTCGCTGGCGGGGACGCCGGACCAGGCTTCCATCAGCGGCACGGCCACCTCGTCCGCGAGAGCCGATCCGTAGGCCCGGCGGGACCATTCGAGTGCTGAAGTTGCCGGGCTGGCGACGAGCCCGCGTATTTTGGCCGCACCGGCACTCGCAAGAAATCGCAGGTGACGCATCAGCCCGAAGGGATAGCTGTAGCAGCGGCCGTGCAGCCAGACCGTCTCTCCATAGGCTGGCATCTCGCGACAAGTCGCAGAGCACCCCACTGCCGCGGCCAGGCGATTGGTGATGAAATGCGCGCCATAATCGTACGTGAAGCCGTCCGGATCGCGCTCGCTGCGGGCCAACCCCGCGACGTTTTTGCTCGCCTCCAGCACGAGCACTTCCCGGTCGTGCTGGCGCAGATAGTTCGCCGCCGTGAGGCCCGCGAGGCCGGCACCGATGATCACGACAGGATCGTGCGTCATGGCCGTAGCTCTGGTTTGCGGAAACTGCCAATGAGGATGCCGCCGCAACCGAGGAGCGCCAGCGGGATGTCAAGCAGGGTGAACGCGGCCAGTGCCAACGGCGAATGCAGCGAGAACTGTCGGACCAGCCAGCGGGGAGCGCCCCAGTCGTCGAGGCAGTTGCGGATCGAATAGGTCCAGTTCACGGGCGAGAACGACGTCCGGATGCTCTCGACGTCGAGCCCCGCCTGCCTTGCCAGCTTTGCCAGCGACCTGTGGTTGAAGAGCACCGTGTGACGCGGGAAGTGATAGCCGCCCCAGTGCCGACCACGAAAGAGCCAGCCATCGGGCGAGTCAGCGTTATCCGTGACGACGCCGAGCCGGCCACCCGGCCGCAGCAGTCGGGCGACTTCCTTGAGCGTGTTCACGGGATCGTCAAGGTGTTCGACGGTCATCACCAGCAGGATCAGACCGTAGGCAGCGGCATCGAGTGCGGCGTCTTCCAGCCGACCTTCCGTGACTCTGAAGCCGCGCTGCCGGGCTGCATGGACCGCACGTGGGTCAGCATCGAGGCCTTCGAGCGTCCAACCGCGTCGGCCGTGCTTGCTGAAGAGTTCGAGGTGAAATCCATCGCCACAGCCGACATCAAGGATGCGGGCATCCGCCGGGAGACCGCGACCCCAATGCCGCAAGCGACTGGCTTCGATCCCTTGCCGAATGTTGCAGATGAAGCCGAAACTCGATGGATCAAATTGGAAGGCGTGATAGTGATCAGGATAGATCCGGGCGGCTTCCTCATCGGCGGGGCGGGGATTCAGAAAAAGCACGCCGCACGATCGGCAGCGCACCATCAGGAAACTGTCGCGGCTCGTGCGATACTCGAAATCTTCGCCCACGGCAACAGGGTCAGCATCGTCGATGCCACACAGCGGACAACGAGCGGGGACGAGTCGCAATCCATGCGAAGGTGTGGGGGGCGAAACTGAACTCATAAGGCAATCGATTCTACAAGACGCCGAGCATGCAAAACATGATAACACTAGCTCAGGATCAGCGATCGGGACTCAATGAAAGCGAATGCGCCAGTACCGGTGCAGAAAACCGTGCTACTTCTCGGAGCCGGGCACGCACATTTTGTGTTCCTGCGCAAGTGGCGGATGCGACCGCTACCGGGTGTGGCGGTCACACTCGTAAACGAGGCGGCGACCATCCCTTACTCGGCGATGGTGCCTGCACACATAGCGGGTGAGTCGTCCCGCGATGAGATCACCATCGACCTCGTGCGGTTTTGTCATTGGGCGGGTGCCAGACTGATCGCCGAACGGGTCGTGAGCATCGTTGCTCACTCGCGGTCAATCACATTCGCCGATCGTCCTTCGCTCAGCGGCGATGTGCTCTCGCTCGGCCTCGGCTCCGTGCCTGCTGATCTCAGCCCCACCGCAGCGTCGTTTCCAGTGCGGCCGCTGGCAGTGCTGCTGAGTCGTCTGGACGCCATCGATGCTGAACTTCGCAGTCAATCGCGGCCGTTTCATCTCACGATCGTTGGGGGCGGAGCCAGCGGCTGCGAGCTTGCTGTCGCCATTCACAATCGCCTCGGACATCACACAGGTCTGCGTGTCACGATCCTGCAATCGAGTGCGCGATTACTGCCGCGTTTCCCGGCCAAGACGGCAGCCCACTTCGCGGCAGCATGTCAAGTCCGCGGCATCGATGTGCGGCTCAACTGCCGCGTGACGGGTGGCGAACCTGGCTCCCTGACACTCGCCACCGGGGAGCACTTCCCCTGCGATGCCGTGCTCTGGGCGACACCCGGCGCACCGCCCGACCTGATCGCCCGGAGCGATTTGGCGACGGACGAGCACGGTTTCCTCAAGGTCCGCGCCACACTGCAGGCCGAGGGTGCGGACGACGTATTCGGCACCGGCGATTGCGTGGCGTTCGCGGCGCACCCCGACCTCGCTCGCAGCGGCGTCAACGCCGTGCGGCAGGGAGCCGTGCTCTACGACAACATCACCGCACTGCTGCAGGACAAGTCTTTGCGGCACTACCGCCCGCGAGACTGGAGACTGTATCTGCTGAACCGCGGCGACGGAGTCGCAGTGCTGAACTATGGCCCGCTGTCGTGGTCGGGTCGCTGGGTTCGCCGCTGGAAAAATACGATCGACCGGCGTTGGGTCGAATCGTTTGTGCCGCCCGAACTGGAAGTGGACGCCGAGGAGAGTCCGCAGATGCGCTGCGGTGGGTGTGGCTCTAAGGTGTCGGGCGACGTGCTCTCCGCAGTCCTCAAGCGGCTCGAGCCTGCCAAAGAATCACGGATCGTAATTGGCACGCAACCTGGCGACGACGCGGCAGTTTTCCGGCTTGCGGACCACGGGCCGGTCGAAGTGCAGACGATCGACTACTTCCGCTCGTTCACCGATGATCCGTATCTCTTCGGCCGTGTGGCCGCGCAGCACGCCGTGAGTGATCTCTACGCGATGAATGCCACGCCGTTTGCGGCACTGGCCATCGCGACACTACCCTTCGCCCGTGGCCCGATTCAGGAAGCACAGCTCTACGAATTGCTCGCGGGTGCCCAGCGGACGTTCGGCGAACATGGCATCACGCTGGCCGGCGGGCACACCACAGAGGGGAACGAACTCGCGGTGGGCTTCGCGGTCACCGGCACCGCGGACGAGGGACGACTCTTTCGCAAAGGCGGGCTGCAGGCGGGCGACCGAATCATCGTCACCAAACCACTCGGGACGGGAGCCGTTCTGGCAGCGTGGATGCGAAACGCCTGCCGTGCGGAGTGGTATGTGAGTGCTGTCGAGATGATGCTGCAATCCAATCGTGCCGCGGCAGAGGTGTTTTCGCGTTTCGGCATGCGAGCTTGCACTGACGTCACCGGTTTCGGGCTGGCCGGGCACCTGCTCGAAATGCTCGACGCCAGCGGCGTGGCCGCGAAGTTATTCGCCAGGCGTGTGCCGCTCCTCGCAGGATTCCGCGAACTCACCGCTCTCGGGATTGTGAGTTCGTTGCATCGGGATAACGCCAAGGTGTCCTGTCGCGTCGAGAGCCACGATCCATTGCCCGCATGGCTCTTCGACCCGCAGACCTCAGGCGGTCTGCTGGTCGGTGTCGCCGCGGAGCGTGCGGAGGACGTGTTGCAAGCCCTGCACGCGGCTGGATGCACTCGCTCAGCGGTGATCGGCGAAGTAAGTGCTTCCACCGCACCGCGCATCGAACTCATCGCGGAGGCAGAGTGATTGCAAAGTGCGCAATGATCGCGTGCCGCTCGTATGACAGCAGATACAAGTGCAGCAGATTGGGATCAGTGGCATCGAGGTGCATCACCGGCCCGTCGATCGCAAAGCTGTGGTGATCGATCCACTTGCCTTCGCCATCCAGCAGGACGCTCACATATGGCGTCAACTGCGGCGGAGATGCCTGCAGTGCGGAATAGCTCTGATAAAAAGGCGGCACACCGATGCCCATCGGCATATAGAGCCCTTTCGGGTATTCTGTCATCGGCAGCTTCGGCAGTGCTTCGAGGTCAATGCCGCTGACGAAGAACCGGCAGAGGCCGTCGCGCTTGCTGCTGGAGAAGACCAGTTCGAGTTCGTGCCGCTGGCCCTCGGTGCCGAGGGGTTTGACGTTGCGGAGCACGGCTTTGTCAAAGCGGTCCATGCGGGTGTATTCGTTCTTCCACGGCTTGCTGTTGTCGTAGCGGCCCGGCGGAACGAACGAACCAAACCGCACAGGGCGGCCGTCGTAGTAGTCACCCCAGGTGCGCACGTTCTCCGCGATCGTGGTCCGCCGCTTCCTCAACTGCTCGCCCGCAAAGAACACCGCTTCGTCGCGATCGAAGCTCGTCGGCACTTCGCTCTCGCTCACCACCTCGCGGAGCTTCTCCATGGGCACCAGTGTGCCGGCCGGATCAAACCAGTGCTCAAGATAGTACCAGTGCTGCCAGTATGGCAGGCCGGTGTTCTGCTCGAAGACATCCTTGTAGTGCCCGAGGGGGAACGTAAACCAGCCCTGATAGTACATCGCCTTGCCGCCCCCTTCGCGGGTGAAGAGGAGGACTTCCCACAACCCGGCATTGAGGCAATTCTTGGCGAGTTCGGCGGAGTAGATGTTCTTGAGTTCAAAGCCGTCGCCGCCGGTGATCTCGACCTGTGGCGAGTCGGGGCCACCGAACGACACCTGCTGCCGGTTCCACTGACGATCCGTGAGCGCGATCCGCCGCAGTCCGTCGTCTGCCTTCGCAATCTCCGGCAGCGAAGGGGTCATCAGACTGACATCGACATCGCGGAAGACGATCTTCGCGATGTGGCTGTGCTGTGGCTCGAAAATGAAATCGAAATGCGTGGCGTCTTTCTTGACCAGCGTCAGCGAGCGACCATCGTACTGTCCGTGATGCACACTCCGCCCGGAGGGATCTTCGGGATACTGCGCATTCGAGTATTCCCTGATTGCCACGACCATGTTGTCGGCCGTGTCGTAACGCAAGTACGTGCGCACACCGGCGGCGAGCCCGGCGACCAGGATCATCGCACCAAACGCAATGGCGACGTGCCTGGCTCGGACGTTCCACTGCACGAGCTTGCGAATCGCCAGAGGGACAATGCCGAGGAGGGCAAGCGAAACGAGAATGGTCGGCGAGAGGATGTCGGAGGGGGAATCCAAGCTGGCAAGCGCAGTGCCGGCGTTGACGTAGAGGAACGTGCCCAGGAGCATGCCGGCCCAACTCACGATAGCAAAGGTGCTGACCCGCATGGGCGTGAGACCCATGCCGAGATTGATCGCGAAGAAGGGGAACACTGGCACCAGCCGCAGTGTGAACAGATAAAACGCGCCGTCTTGTTCGATGCCACGATTGAACTTGACCAACCGGTCGGCGAAGCGCGACTGAACCCAGGCGCGGAGCACGTAGCGGCTCAGCAAGAACGCGGTCGTGGCTCCGAGCGTGGAGGCCACACTCACCACGCCCGTGCCCAGCCAGCGACCGAAGAGTGCCCCGGCGACCAGCGAGAGCGGAGCCGCCACCGGCAGCGAGAGTGCCGTCACCGCAAAATAGAGAGTGAAGAAAATCAGCATCGCCATCGGCAGATTCTGCGCGACCCGGACTTGCCAGGTGTCGATATTGGCACGGATCGCACTCCACGACAGATAGCTCGACAAGCCCGATGCGTAGAACGCCGTAATCAGCAGCACAATCCCCGCCACGATGGCGAATTTCTTCCACACATCTGCAGATTTGGCACTTCCGCGGGTAGCTTCAGTCAATGGAGGAGTACGTGCTTCAAGAGTCGGCATGGTGGTCGTCCTTGAGCGGTCGATGAGTCGTTCAGCTACGGCTCCACGTGAGCCATTTGTCGAAGAGCCATTGCACGGTCGATGTGAGTCGGATTTTATTGTACGAATCTCCCACCTTCCTGATCGCTTCCGCCTGCGTGGGGTATGGGTGGATTGTCTTTGCGATCGTGCTCAGACCGAGTCCACCGACCATCGCCAGTGTGATTTCGGAGAGCAGATCGCCGGCGTGAGCGGCGACAATTGTGGCCCCCAGGATGGTATCGCGTTTCGAATGCACGAGCACTTTCACGAAGCCGTCGTCTTCGCCGTCGAGGATGGCGCGATCGACGCGACTCAACTCCTGCTTGAACACGCGGTGGGCAATCCCCTGCTCTTTCGCGTCGTTCTCCGACAAGCCGACGTGGGCGATCTCCGGATCGGTGTAGGTGCACCAGGGCACCTTCAACGCACTCGCTTTCGCCCGCCCTTTGAAGAGCGCATTCTGAATCACGATGCGGGCCATCGCGTCGGCGGCGTGCGTGAACTTGAATTTCGAGCAGACATCCCCAGCCGCGTAGATTCGCGAGTTCGTGGTCCGCAGGCGGTCGTCCACTTTCACCCCCATCTGTGGGTCAAATGCTACACCGACACCTTCGAAGCTCAAACCGTCCACATTCGGTATGCGGCCCGCACCGACCACGATCTCATCGACAATCACTTCACCTCCATTAGCCAAGTGCAGGACCTTCACGGTGCCTCGCAGTTCCACTCGCTCGATGGTCATACCCAGCGCCAGCGTGACGCCGTCGCGCACGAGAGCCTGCTCCACTATCCGGGCCGCGTCGCGGTCTTCTTCCAGCAAAACTTGGGGCGCAGTGTCCACGAGTGTGACCGCGGCTCCGAAGCGTGCGAAGGCCTGCGCCAGTTCGCAGCCGATGGGGCCGGCCCCGATGACGGCCAGCCGTCGCGGAAGCTCGGTGAGTGTGAAGACAGTTTCGTTGGTGTGGAAGCCCGCATCGGCGAGGCCGGGTGTTGTGGGTCGATTGGCCCGCGCTCCAGTGGCGATCACCGCACGGTGATAGTGCAGCGACTGGCCTTCACATCGAGGCAATCCGCGTCGGTGAATTTGCCCGCACCAAGGAAGACATCG
>JBGSSZ010000659.1:0-1581 GCA_041736785.1 Limnoglobus sp. | reverse complement strand
CAGCAGGGCGCCGCGGGAGCGAAGGCCGGGCCGCCATATGCCGGTGCGCCGTATCCGTAACCGCCACTACCGCAGCCATACGTGGGGCAGCAGTCGTTGCAGTGCGTGAGACGGTAGAAAAATGCACAGACGCGGCCATGGCAGCCGGTTTGAAGCATGGCGACTGCGGCGAAAGCCACAATGAGAAGACGGCGGGACATGACGGGACCTCCTGAAACACACCAGGTTTGGCCCGCTGATCCATCAGCGAAGTGCGGAATCCAGTTCCGAAGCCGGCTGCGATTCCTCGCGGCCATGAGAAGTGTGCGCTGTTGCGGACAGCGGGCAAATGCCGGGGATTGGTTTTGCCACGCAAAGGGCGGAAGTGGTAAGGCTTCTGAGTCTCAGCGAAACGCTGCCGGTCAGGCAAGCCAAGGCTGGCCTCAGGATTTCTGGTCGAACCCGAAAACGCGGAGCTCCTGGTCGCAGCGGCAAGCCTTCGCGATACGTGCGGACCATGCAAGGGCCTCCTCGCGCCAAGGCAGTTCGAGCACGGTGAAGCCGCCGTCGAGTGGGGGAGCCCACAGATAGCCGCCCTCGGCGACTGTGCCATCGGCCGAGACGAGTGCTGGTGGCACGCCTTCGTCGATGCCGCCGGCGAAGACGTAAACACCAGCGGCCTTCGCTTCGTCGATCACGGCATGTGAGTCGCGGCCCACCGACTCCCACTCGCCGTTGGGGACAACCATCGCCGCGCTGGGGAAGGAGATCAGGTATTTGGCCATGACCATCATTCTGCTGGCGTCGTGGTGCAGGTGTGTGACAAACAAGTCACTCTCGTCACGGGCAGGGAGCAGGGCATGGAGCAGGGCAGGGCGGCGGTGCGTAGAACGAGGGCGGCGGTGCCTCGGAGCGCACGTTGCACTTCGAGCAGCCGCGTCGGAAACCGCAACCGGGCAACACAAAGGCTGCAATCAGCGCGGCGAGAATCAGTCGCTTGTTCATGTCAGAATCCTCACTAAGCGAGGGGCGTAGTATCCCTCGGACAGTGAACAGTAGGTTCTGTTCGCATGCGGATCAATTACCGACTTGAATGATTCTGCCGCGTTTTCCAGCTTTGTGCGACAGTTGTAGCGATCGAGACGACTGGGTAATTTCAGGGGACTTTGACGGCGAGCATCTACATTATCTGTGAAGAGCAACCCGTGTTGAGGCACAGTGAAATGAAATACGTCATCGTGATACCCGACGGTTGCGCGGACAATCCAGTCGAGTCGCTGGGCCACCAGACGCCGCTCCAGGCCGCGAAGCTGCCGAACATGGATCGCATCGCGAGCGGCGGCACGGTCGGCTTGTCGAACAACGTGCCGCCGAGTCTCACTCCAGCCTCGGACGTGGCAACGCTCTCCCTCTTCGGCTACGACCCGCTCCAGGTCTATACCGGTCGGGCTCCGCTTGAGACCGCGGCGATGGGCATCCACCTCGGGCCGCACGACTGGGCCATCCGCTGCAATCTGGTGAACGCACCGGATGGACACATGCGTGACTTTACCGCGGGGCACATCACGAGTGAGGACGGTGGCCCGCTCATTCATGCGCTCC
>JBGSSZ010000625.1:0-40362 GCA_041736785.1 Limnoglobus sp. | reverse complement strand
TTGGGCAGCACAAACTCGAGCTTGTATGCATCGCTGTAGTAGCCAATCTGCTTGACTTTCGGCACGCCCTGCAACCGTTCGCGCGTGTCCTGAGCGATATAGCTCGGGAGATTCGAATACCACCAGTGCCCGTTACAGACCACGTTCGGGAAGATCCAGGAATAAGCGACGAGTTCCTGATTTTGCCCGCTGGTCAGCACGCTGACGGGAAAAGTCACCTCGGGGAAGGCGTTGAACAGTTCACGATATTGGATCAGCGACGTGCCGCTGTCGAAGAGGTCGCGACCCTGATGCACGCCATTCTCGTAGACGTTGCGATTGACGCCGATCATGAGGTCAAAGGGCAACTTGAACTCGCGGCAGTGCTCGGCGAGCATCCAGAAAATGCTGTTGTCCTTTGGTGCGAAACCGGGCGGCAGGCTGATGGCGCAGGCTTTGGCACCTTTCGCCGTAAATTTTTCAAACAGCACGCGGATCGCTTTCTTGAGCACGGGCAGGTCGCCGGCGTCGATGCCTGTGGCCGTGGCCAGTCGCTGACGTATTCCGGGCTCTTTGAATTTGAACACGAGCGTGTCAGTCCGCAGGCAGGGGACAAAGACGCCGGTGTCGAAGCCGTCGAGCGAATCATCGAATTCATTGGTGAGGAAAATTTTCTCGAGCTTTGTCTTCGCGAAAACCTGCTTTTCCCAATCGGGCTGGGCGAAAATTCTTTGCGAGTTCTCGAACAGCGTGTCCGCATCGGCTTCGGTGATCGTGTTCTTGGTGAAGCCGAGGAACGCTTTGGCGATGTGCATGAACCACGCATACTGCGCCGTGTTGTCGTAGCGGCTCATGAACTTGACGATCTCGCGGCAGCGGTCTTTCGGCGATGCTTCTGCGGTCAGTAGTGTCTGCGGCATCCCCGCGCTGTGGGCGAGTTCGGTGTAGTAGTGGTAGCCGAGGATGTCGTCGAGCGACTTTGACACCGGATTCAGCGGGTCGATGTGCGAATGCGGGTCGATCAGCGGAATCTCATCCAGAGCCGCCGCGAGGGTATCGACGAGTCCATCAGTCATCATGAATACCTCGGTTCGCATCACTTCGCAGAAGCGTCGCATCAATCAAGTCTGAGTCGCCACCAGGCAATCAGCAGAAATACTACAGCAAAGCCCAGGAGTGCCGCACAGGCTCGGAGCACAATCGTCACTTGAGGATCGGGATTGGCGAGTAGTTGCGAGTAGGCGTCGAGCGCCCACGCGTGCGGCGTGATCTGGCTCAGTGAGCGCATCTCTTCAGGCATCAGATCCCGCGGCATCAGCGAACCACTCACGCCGGCCAGCACCAGCACGAGCAGCGTCCCGTAGACCGCCACTTGGGTTTCGCTCTTCGCCACCGCTGCGACAAGCATCGACAGCCCGACCGCTGCCAGCGATGTACAGAGGATGACCGGAATCAGCAACCACGGCATCGGACCCCACGCCATGCCAAAGACGAGCTTGCCTGCAACGAGCAGGAAGACTCCTTGAAAGAGCGAGATCGCCAGGCACGGCAGCATTTTGCCGAGGAGGATCTGCCAGCGTCGCAGCGGTGCCGCCCGCAGCCGCACGATGGTGCCATGCCGGCGTTCGGCGACGAACAGCCAGCCAACGGTGAGCACGAGGAAGAATGCGAAGGTCACGGTGTAGGAGGGGACGAGAATCTGATAGCGGATGGCCCCGCGTTTGATCACGCCGCGACCATCGGATTCGTAAGCGGTCAGGTTGGCGTCACGTTTCATCGAGGGCGTGCTGTTCGTCAGCCCGGCCCAGGTCTTGGCGGTGAACTGATAGTTGCGGAAGAACCCGCCGATGCCTTTCTGAATCCCTGTGCCCAGCGTCTTGCGGAACGCTTCCGGCATCAGTGCGAGCCCCGGGATGTACTTGTCCATCCGGGCCATGAACTCGTCGGTCCCAATCATCTCGAACGCCTGACCGATCATCCACGGAATCACAACTCGCATCAGTGTGACCTGCACGACCTGCTCGATGACCGCCGACGACACCTGTTGCGTGGGGTCGCGGAGGATTGTCACGCCGAGCTTGCGGGTGTCCATGCCGTCGCGGTAGAGCGGGTTGATCGGGTCCTTCTTGAATGGCTCCTCCACAAAGGAGCAGCGATGCACACGAGAACTGAATTCGGGCTCGAAGACGATCACCGCGGAGCGGGCACCACTCCGCACAAGTGCTTCCGCTTGAGCTTTCGAGCCTATCAGTTCGATGCGGATGTCCGCGGTGTCGGCGAGGTCGTCGAGCACGATCGCGCTCCACGGCTTCGTTGGGAACGCTCCCGCGTCCGGCGGTAGTCCTGCGTCGGTGTTCACAATCGAGATGCGGATGCGATCGTCGGGCTTGCGGCCAAATCCCTCGCCCAGTGAAAGGCCCAAGACCAGGATCAGCACCACAGGCATCACAAGGAGAATGACCGCCGAACGCGGATCGCGCAACAGCAGGCGAAGGTCCTTCCCGGCAATCGTGAGTAACGGCGTCATGAATCGCGCATTCCGTGGCCTGTCAAATGAAGGAAAACCCGCTCCAGCGTTGGCTCGCTCACGGTCATTCCCGTGGGCGTGAACTGATTCGCACGGCAGACCTCCGCGACGCGGGGCAGCAGCGGAGCAATGGCGTCGGCTGTGAGCACGACGAGATCGCTCTCAACACTCGCCGTCGTCACTCCCGGCACCGAGCGGAATGGCTCGGCAGCAGGCACGCCTTCGAGTGTGAGCGTCGCGGGGAGCAATTTCAGCAACTTCTCGCGGGTGTCGCAGGCTTTCACCACGCCGGCGTCGATGATCGCGATCCGCGGGCAGAGTGCCTGGACTTCCTCCATGTAGTGGCTGGTGTAGATGATGGTGGTCCCGTCGGCGCGGAGTTTCCGGACGAGTTCAAAGATCAGGTGCCGCGACTGGGGATCGACGCCCGTAGTCGGCTCGTCGAGGAAGAGCAGGTCGGGTTCGTGGACCACGGCCACAGCGAGATTCAGTCGCCGCTTCATGCCACCGGAGTAGCCGCCGACCCGATCGTCAGCCCGATCACTGAGCCCGACCGCGGTGAGCAAGTCATCGATGCGACCCTTCAAAGTCAGCGTGTCAAGTTCATACAGTCGCCCGAAGAAGAGCAGGTTTTCGCGGGAGGTCAGTTCGGGATAGACGGCGAGATCCTGCGTGCCAAGCCCAATGCGGCGACGCGCATTCCGGTCGCTGCGGTGAAACGGTTGACCGTCGATGACAACCTCACCGCTGTCAGCATGGATGAGGCCGCCAAGGATGGAGAGCAGGGTGGTCTTGCCGGCTCCGTTCGGGCCGACAAGTCCGAAGAGTTCGCCACGCTCGATGGCAAGGTTCACGCCGTTCAGGGCCGTGGCGTGGCCGTAGCGTTTGCGGAGATCGGTCGCTTGCAGGAACGGAGTCATCGCGTCTATGAATAGGTCTGATGGCTCTGAAAAGGAACAGAAATGCCTCCAGTCAACGAGCAACGCCTTCGCACAGTCAACGGCGCACCGGTCCGCCACGATGGCGAATACGTGCTGTACTGGTGCCAGATGTCGCGGCGACTGACGCACAATCACTCCCTCGATTTCGCGATTGAACGAGCCAGGGAGTTGAAGAAACCGTTGGTGATTTACGAGGGGTTGAAGCTCAATTATCCCTGGGCATGTGCCAGGTTTCACGCATTTTTGCTGGAGGGCATGCAGTACAATGCCGCCGTCTCGAAGCAGATGCACTTCAACTACTGGCCGTTTGTCGAGACGCCGGAGCAAGCGGGCCGTGGGCTTGTGCGCAAACTCGCGGCCAAGGCGTGTCTGGTGGTGACCGACGACTATCCGGCGTTCATCGTGCCGGCGCAAACTCGGGCGCTGGCTGCCAAGGTCGATGCTGCGGTTGTCGCAGTCGATTCGAACAGCGTGGTGCCGCTGTCCCTGCTGGGGAAGCGTGTGAGTGCGGCCGCGCATTTGCGGCCGCGGATTCACAAGCTCTTCCCGGAGCACTGGCCACAACGTGCCTATTCCAAGCCGTCGCTTCCCAAATCACTTCATGTCGAGATGGACGCGCCGTTCGAAATCTGGCAGCCACCGGAAGACCTTGCCGCATTTGTCAGCACGCTGCCCATCGATCATAGTGTACCGCCACTGGAAGACATTGAAGGCGGCACGGCCGCGGGGCGGAAACAGTTGCAGCTGTTCATCAGGCAGAAACTGCCGCGGTATGTGACTCAGCGCAACGGACCGGATGCACCCGAAGTGAGCGCCGCCAGCGGGATCAGTCCCTGGTTGCACTACGGGCACATCTCCATCGAGGAGGTGGTGGAAGCCGCACTCAACACGCAGCCGGGCTGGAGCATCGACGAACTGAATCGCCTGACCCGCAACAAGGATGATTACTATTGCCGCGATTCCAACATCAATGGCTTTCTCGATGAAGCGGTGACCTGGCGCGACGTCGGCTACCACTGGCACTACACCAGAAATCTGGAAGCCGAAGGGAAGACGAGATCGTGGCAGACCCTGGACCGCCCTGCGTTCAACTTCCAGTCGATGGACTTCACGCCGTCCAAGCAGAGCACGCTGGAGCAGGTTTTGCCCGACTGGGCGAAAGCCACACTCGCGAAGCACGCTGCAGATCGCCGCGAGTTCAATTACACGCTCGAAGAATTTGAATCCGCCCGCACCCACGATGAGCTTTGGAATGCGGCTCAGACGGAACTCGTCCACACCGGCAAGATCCACAACTATCTCCGTATGCTCTGGGCCAAGAAAGTCCTTGAATGGTCCGCGAGCCCCGACGACGCTTACGCGATTCTCGAGCACCTGAACAACAAGTATGCCATCGATGGCCGCGACCCGAATTCCTACACCGGCATCCTGTGGTGCTTCGGCCTGTTTGATCGCCCGTGGGCTCCCGAACGCGACATCTTCGGTAGTGTCCGCTTCATGAGTAGTGCCAATACGGCCCGCAAATTCAAGCTCACCGGCTACTACGACTACATCGCCGCACTTCACGGCAAGCCGGCTGCGGGCAAGCTCTTTTGACAGTTTCACTGGCAGAACGCTTGCACGTTTCTAAAACAATGACTTCGTTCGGCCGGTTCTGGTCGGCAATTCCGTTTCACTCCGATGGATAATAGCAATGAGCGTTGTGGCCTCTGCAGTGGCTGGCGTGCCCAAGCACGATGTGGCTGACCTGAACCTGGCGGCGAAGGGCAAGAAACGAATCCTCTGGGCCGATCACGACATGCCCGTGCTGGCGGATGTGCGGGCCCGCTGGGCAGCCGAAAAACCGCTCAAAGGCATGCGGATGTCGGCGTGCCTGCACGTCACCGCGGAGACGGCTAACCTTGCCCGCACGCTCAAAGCCGGCGGCGCCGATCTGCTCCTCATCGCATCGAACCCGCTCAGTACGCAGGACGACGTCGCGGCCGCGCTGGTCAAAGAGTTCGGCATCGGAGTCGCCGCCATCCACGGCGAAAACCCCACGACGTACTACAAGCACCTCACCATGGCACTGGAGCATCTGCCCCACGTTACTATGGACGACGGTGCCGACCTCGTCAGTGCGATGACCTTCATTGCTCTCGATCGCCTGAACATGCTTTCCGACAATCAGAAGTCGGTCCGCGACTGGGCCGAGAAAATGTCTGCCGTGGATCGCAAGAACGCCTTCAAGGACGTGATCGGCAGCATGGAAGAAACCACGACCGGCGTGATCCGTCTGCGAGCCATGGAAAAAGACGGTGTGCTGCAGTTCCCGGTCATCGCCGTCAACGACGCTGCGACCAAGCACATGTTCGACAACCGTTATGGCACAGGCCAGAGCACCATCGATGGCGTGATCCGCGCGACCAACCTCCTCGTTGCCGGCAAGAAGGTCGTCGTCGCTGGCTACGGTTGGTGCGGCAAGGGCGTGGCCAACCGCGTCCGCGGGCTTGGCGCTCAGGTGATCGTTACCGAAGTCAATCCGATCTGCGCTCTCGAAGCCGCGATGGATGGCTTCGCCGTGATGCCCATGAGTGAAGCCGCCAAAGTCGGCGATCTCTTCATCACCGTCACGGGCAACAAGCACGTCATCGCCGGTGAGCATTTCCCACTGATGAAAGACGGCGCGATGGTCTGCAACAGCGGACACTTCGACATTGAAATCGATCTCAAGTCGCTGGAAACCCTGAGTGCTGACGTAATCCAGGGCGTGCGGCACGAAGTCGACGAGTACAAGCTCAAGAGCGGCAAGCGACTCTATGTGATCGGCTCCGGCCGCCTCGTCAACCTCGCCGCCGCGGAAGGCCATCCCGCCAGCGTGATGGACATGAGCTTCGCCACCCAGGCGCTGGCCACCGAATACTGCGTGAAGAACAAGGGCAAGCTGACCAACGCCGTGCACCCGGTGCCCGAGGAGGTCGAGTTCTACGTCGCCAGCACCAAGCTGAAGAGCATGGGCATCAGCATGGACAAAATGACCGCCGACCAGCAGAAGTACAGCACTTCCTGGGAACACGGAACGTAAGCAGCGTGTGAAAACTGAACGCGGATCGCGAGGATGGAAATGATACTCCTTCATCCCCGCGATCCGCGTTATTTTTTGAAGTGAACGAGACTGCTTCCGAGATTAGGCTGCCAGTGGAATCCTGCGTGTGGCGTGATTCTCGCCGCGATAGATCCTTGCAATACGTTCCCGCGTCAGGCCCAGCACTTTGTCGAAACGTGACAGTTTCATCCCTTCCACCGTCACGCGGTGATCGGCAAGATTGTGCAGCAGGGCGATATCCTGCCGCACTTCGCGGTCGATCTCCCGGCGAAACCAATACTTCGCGAAACGCAATCCACCCGCGGAGCCGGGGTAGCGGCTTTTGGCGTACACGAAGCTCGTCACCGTCGTTCGGCTCTCCGTCACCGGCGTGAAGAATATGTAGAGTCGCCAGCGGATCATCGCCTCGCGACTGCCATCGGGCGATGTCCACCAGTGATCGAAGACACTGTAAACCGGCGAGAATCGTGTGGTCCACTCGTCGTGGAAGATGTCCCCTTTGCGGATGCCGAGGAGTCGCCGCAGGATGGGATTGAGAGTCTTGGTAGGGCCGTGGTTGAGAACGTGGAATTTCTCGTCGTCGTGCTCGAACCGCACCTTCACTTCGTCCATGCGGTCGAGGTCGTATCCGAAAGTGTCGTGGACGGTGGCGGAGTGCTCGATCTCGTTGAAGTTGTCGACCGTGAGCTCGAGCGGGGTGGGAGCGTCGTGCTGGAAGTTGCCGAGGTGGTAGAAATTGTCGGTGTTGATCTCGGGAAACTGCGGAATGCTGGCGGCACTCTTGACCCAGCAGTAGCCGTGCTCCTCACGGACGTGGAAGCTCTCGGTGCAGGTATGCATGCGGGGTGTGCTGGGGCTTTCACCGTGACCGCAGCCGTCGAAGGTCCAGCCGTGGTACTTGCACTGGATGCGGTCGCCGACGACCGTGCCGACACTGAGCTTGAGCCGGCGATGCGGGCAGACGTCATCGATCGCCTGAGCCGTGCCATGCGAGTCGCGAAAGAGGCAGATGAGTCTTCCAGCCAATTGCAAACCTACGGGCTCGCGCTTGAGCTTCTGGCTGGCAAGAACCGGGTGCCAGTGATCGAGCATTGCCATAAATGGCTCCGGCAATTTGGTTCGAAATCACCGCGTTTGCGGCGCCGCATCCTCACAGATCGACAAATCCAGCCGGAATCTTTAAAGAATCGTTGTCCCCTCAGCAATCGAAAGCCATCCTGCCGAACTCAGAATCCACTTCGTCGCGCTCCACTATCTTCTCGCGGACTCTCTGCTAAAGTCTTTCCTTATGCTCTCCACTCCCGACCTCGTCATCATCGGTCTGTACATCTTCGCGATGACGCTGTTCGGCGTCTGGTTCGCCCGCAAACAAAAGGATCTCCGCTCCTATTTCGTCGGCAATCGCGACGTCGGCTGGTTCCTGGTGCTCATCAGCATTGTCGCCACCGAGACCTCGACCGTCACGTTTCTCTCCGTCCCCGGGATGAGCTACAAGCCCGATGGCGGGAACATGACTTTTCTGCAACTGACCTTCGGCTACATCATCGGCCGCATGCTCGTGTCCTGGCTCCTGCTGCCGCTCTACATGCGTGGCGAGCTCTTCAGCGCCTACCAGGTGCTCCAGCAGAAATTCGGCCCCGGTGTGCAGCGAGTCGCCAGTGCACTATTTCTCGTCACCCGCACGCTCGCCGATGGGCTGCGACTCTACCTCACCGCACTCGTCGTGCAGTATCTCGGCTGGACTATTCCTGAGGCGATCATCGCAACGGGCATCGTGACCATCATCTACACCTACCTCGGTGGCATGAAGGCCGTGCTCTGGACCGATCTGCTACAGTTCAGCGTTCTGCTCACCGGTGCGGGACTGGCGCTCTACTACGTCATCGCACTGATCCCCGGGGGGTGGGACACATTTGTGAGTGCGGGCGACGCTGCCGGAAAGTTTCAGTGGCTCGACACCACGTGGGATCCGACTCAGCCGTTCAATCTGTGGGCCGGGCTCATCGGCGGCGCGGTGCTCACCATGGCCACGCATGGTGCGGATCAGCTGATGGTGCAACGCTACCTGTGTGCGAAGAGTCTCGGTCAGGCCCGGTTTGCACTCGTGCTCAGCGGCTTCACGGTCTGTGCTCAGTTTGCACTCTTTCTCCTTGTGGGAATCGGTTTCTACGTGGCCATGACGACTGGAGTTTTCGACACGACCCGCGTGGTGGACGGCGTGGCCCGTACTGCCGCCAGCGATGAGGTGTTCAGCCATTTCATCGTCACGAAGATGCGTGTGCCTGTCGGCGTCGTGGGCGTGCTGGTAGCCGCGATCCTCGCCGCGGCGATGAGCACGCTGGCGTCGTCGCTGAACAGTTCCGCCAACGCGTTTGTCACCGATTTCTACAAGCCAATGGCCCGCCCCAAAAGCGAGCGGTTCTACGTCAATCTGTCGCGTGTGATGACGGCGTTCTGGGGCGTGATGCAGATCGGCGTGGCACTGGCCGCTCACTACGTCGGCAGCGAACGCTCGGTCGTCGACCGCGTCCTCGCCGTGGCTGGGTTTACTACCGGATTGATCCTCGGCCTGTTCATTCTCGGTCGCATGCGGACTCCGGTCAGCAGTCGTGCAGCGATTATTGGTTTGGTAACCGGATTTATTGCCGTGCTGGGGGTCTGGCTTCCGGGTCAACTTCCCGAAGGCGAGCCTATACTAGCGTGGCCGTGGTTTCCGCTCGTGGGATCGGCCACGACAGTCATTGTCGCATTGCTGGCGAACTCGTTCCTGACACCCGGTGGCACGAATGAGATCGTTCCAGACCGAGCCCCTAGCGATCGAAATTAGGTTCTGATGGATCCTCTGCAGCACTTGGCGACCGAAGCCCGCAACCCGGCGTCCAGTCGGCTCGACGAACTCACGTCGGTCGAGATCGTCGACGTCATGCTGGCTGAAGACGCGACCATCCCCGCTGTCGTCGCCACGCAGCGGCGGGCGATTGCTCAGGCCATTGACGCCATAGCAGACCGACTCTTCAAAGGTGGCCGCCTGATCTACATCGGAGCCGGTACATCGGGGCGGCTCGGCGTCCTTGACGCGAGCGAGTGCCCGCCGACATTTCAGTCCCCGCCGGGTCAGGTGGTCGGTCTGATCGCCGGTGGTCAGAGTGCCATGTTCCAAGCCGTCGAAGGGGCCGAAGACTCGCCCGACCTCGGTGCCAAGGATCTGAATGCCATCAAACTCAGCGATCGTGATGTGCTGGTGGGGATCGCCACCAGTGGTCGCACCCCGTACGTGCTCGGCGGAGTCAAACACGGCAACGACGTCGGTGCCTACACCATCGCCATCGTCTGCACCAACGATTCTGAACTGGCTCCTGTCGCCGAACTCACCATCGCACCGATTGTGGGCCCGGAAGTCGTCACGGGCAGCACCCGACTCAAAGCCGGCACCGCGACCAAGCTCGTGCTCAACATGCTCACCACTGGCGCGATGGTGCGGCTCGGCAAAACCTTCGGCAATCTGATGGTCGACCTCAAGTCGAGCAATCAGAAGCTGGTGGCCCGTGCCAATCGCATCGTCCGAACTGTGACTGGCCTCGACATGTCCGCCGCGGAGACGCTCTTGAAAGCTTGCGACAGCGAAGTGAAGACCGCCATTGTCTCGCACCTGGCCAAAATTGACGCCACACAGGCCCGCACGCGGCTTGCGGAATCCCACGGCCGTGTCCGGCTCGCTATCGGCAACGCCACACCCACCGACACGGCAGTCGTGCTCGACAAACGAGCCGACCTCGTGCTCGGCATCGACGGCGGCGGCACCAACACCACCTGCATTCTCGCCGAAGCCGCCACGGGGAAGATCCTCGGCCAGGCGACCAGCGGCGCATCCAACATTCAGGCGGTCGGCGTCGAAACCGGCTTGAAAACGCTCGACGACGCGATCGATCGTGCCTTTGCCGCTGCGGGCTTGCCGCGTTCCACGCTTGGGGCCGCCTGCCTCGGACTTGCCGGAATTGATCGTCAGGAAGGGCTGGAAGTCATTCACGGCTGGGCCGCCCGCGTCGCCCTGGCGGATACTGTGAAAGTGGCTAATGACGCCACGCTGCTGCTCGCTGCAGGGACGCCCGACGGCTGGGGTTTGGCCGTGATCGCCGGCACTGGTTCGATCGCGTTTGTGAAAACCAAAGACGGCAAACTCGGCCGCTGCGGCGGCTGGGGCTATCTGCTGGGCGACGAAGGCAGTGCGTATCAACTGGCGATTAACGGCCTCCGCGCCGCGTGCCGGGCCCACGACCAGTGTGGCAAAACCACGAGCCTGGTCGATACGTTTTTGAAAAAGATGAACGTGGACACTCCGCCGGAGCTGATCCCAGCGGTCTACCGCGGCCCCTGGGATCGCACCGCGATTGCCGGGCTCGCACCGCTGATTCTGGATGCAGCAGCCGTCGGCGACGAAGTGGCGATGGAGATTGTCACCCGCGAAGCAAACGCTCTCGCCATCACGGCTGCGACGGCCGCGAAGAACAGTAAGCTCGACGCCAAGCCGATTCCGATTGCACTCGCGGGAGGCCTGCTACTCGGTAGTCACGTCTTCCGTGAGCAGTTCCTGCTGAGCCTGCGCTCGCTCGGCATCACCGCCGATCCGATCATGAGCGTCAGCGACCCGACCGCGGGTGCCGTGATCATTGCCCGCCAGGCTCTGGCGGCCCAAGTCTGAAGTTCACCCGACGAAGACCCCGCCATCGAGTGCCGCACCGAAAGGTGCCCAGGCTCGCAATTGCTTGCCGTTGGCGTCATTCACAGCGACGACCGGCACGACATCGCCTCCGGTGCCGGTGATGATCTCAGCGATGCCGTCGCCATCGAGATCACGGGCGAGAACACGGATCCCGCCGCGGTCGTTCTTGTCGCCGACGAAGAAGCTACCGCTGCCGGAGAAGGTTGCGGGGTGTGAAGAATCGCTGCTGCGTCGGATGACCACATTCGGGCCACCGCCGGCTCCGGCACCGCAGATGATGTCGTCGAGGCCGTCGCCGTCGATGTCGCCGAGCGTGACGAACGCACCGCCCCGCAGTGAGGGGGCGAAGGCGAAGTAGTCGCGGAAGGCGCTGACGAATTCGCCGCGTAAAAGTGCCTCGCCATCCCACCCGGCGATTCTCGGGCCACCGCCATCGCCAGCGGCCACAACGAGATCGAGCTTGCCGTCGCCATTCAGATCACCTGCCGCGGCCCGGGCTCCGCCACGGAATCGGGTGTCGTTGATGCCGAAGAAATCGAGCACGGTGTCGCCTGTGTTGGCTTTGAGCACGCGGACGCGTGGCCCGCCGCCCAGACCGGGCGTGACGATCAATTCCGCTTTGCCGTCGCCGTCGAAGTCCGCGGCACTCACTGTGACGCCACCGCGGAAGTGCGTTTCAAACACCGTGCTGGTGCGAATCATGATGCCGGTGGCACCGTCAAAGAGTGCGACCTGTGGCACCTCGCCCGGACCTGTTGCGGCAGCAATGTCGGCCACGCCGTCGCCGGTGAAGTCGGCCATGGCGACGCTGATGCCATTGCGGAATGCGGGACTGAATGCGAATCGCTCGCTTTGAAGCTGACCCTGGTCGTTGAAGAGTTTCACCACGGGACCACCGCCGGCACCGGCACCGATGACAACGCCCGGCGCGCCTGCACTGGGCCGCTTGTAGACGGCAAAAAAGGTCATCGATTCAACGGGGGTACTGATGGTGCGTGTGGTCGTGGTCTCGCCGTCGAACCAGCCGATGAATGGCCAGACCACACCGTCTTCAGTCACTTCGCTCGGTGCCGTGAGCGTGCGGTTGAGCCCACTCACGCCGGTAAAGACGTGACTGGCACCGACCGGTTGACCGTCGAGCGTCAGCACGGCTGTGGGAGCTGAGGCACCGAGTGTGACAATCGCTGTCTGCGGTTGAAGATCGCGGACCGCGGTCCCGATGTAGCCTGATGGGTCCTTCGCCGTGAGGGTGATGCGGTAGAACACATCGGCCCGAGTGTAGGGTGAATAGTCGGGGATCGTGAAGGTGATGGACGAGCCGATGGCATCCGTGACGAGTGGCCGCACCGCGTTGCCGGTGTAATACTCGACCGTCCACGACAGTGCCGATCCGGGAACCACGCCAGTTTCCTGATCGAAGCCGCTGCCTGTGGCTGTGATGGTCTGCCCGGCAATGAATCGCTCGCTCGCGTTGGGCGTCAGGATGGTCGCGGTCGGCGGAGAACTGTCCGTCACGGTGATCACAGCCGCGTTGCTCACGACGGTGCCGAAGTTGTTCTGTACCACGACGCGATAAGCCACTTGATTCTCACTGGCCAGTCCAGTGACTGTAAATGTAGGGCCATTTGCTCCGGCGATGTCGAAGCCGTTGCGAGTCCACTGGTAGCGAAGTCCGGGGCCGTTGGCTTGCACGGACAGTGTGACGCGTTCGCCGAGCGTCAACCGTCGCCCGCCGGGTTGCTGCGAGATGCCGGGCTCGTTGGTGTGTCGAATGCGGTAGACGCCTGAGTCGCTGCCATCGGTGCCGCGAGCGAGGTAATACAAGTCACCCGTGGGGCTGACATCGAGATCGACCACGCCGCCGCGAGTGAGGTTGCGGGCGAACATGGTCACTTGACCGGTGCTGAGGTCGTAGCTCTTGATGTAGTTGCCGACGAAGTCGGCGAAGAAATAGTCACCGTGCAGATTACCTGGAAACGCAAATTGCTGCGGGCTGTAGAACGTGCCACCGGTGACGGCGAGGCCCGTGTCGTCCGTGAAGCCATGAGCGTAGGAGAAGATCGGGCCGGTGACATTGGGATTGGTGGTGTAGCCCTCAGTCTGCGGCCAGCCATAATTGCGGCCCTTCTGAAGTTCGTTGATCTCCTCGAACGAGTCCTGGCCCACGTCGTTGATGAAGATGCGACCGTTGCCGGGATGCACATCGAAAGTGAATGGATTGCGGAAGCCGATTGCATAGATGGCGCGGTGGGTTCCGCTGGTCGTGCCGCTGACGCCCTGAAAGCTCGTAGGATTGTCGGCCGGGATGGTGCCGTCAGGATTGATGCGGAGGATCTTCCCGCGGAAGCTGTTGAGATCTTGCGACGACTGCGGGTCCACGTTGTCGCCGGTGGCGATGTAGAGCTTGCCGTCGAGCCCGAAATGCATCGCACCGCCGTTGTGGGTGTAACTCCCGGCCGGAGCGACGATCGGATCGAGATTGAGCAGGATCACCTCGCTGTTCGGCACGACGCTGTTGCCGTCGGCGGTGAAGCGGCTGACGCGATTGAACTCGGCGGAGCCGTTGACCGATGGTACGAGATAGTAGGCGTAGAAGAAGCTGTTGTTGATGAAGTCGGGATCGAGTGCGAAGCCGACGAGACCGCCCTCGCCGCCGCCGGGCGTGTCGATGTCGAGCAGCGGCGTGGGTAGCACGGCTCCACCCTGGATGATCCGCACTTCACCATTCTGCAGCGCCACGAAGATGCGGCCGTCGTCGGCGATGCTCATCGTCGTCGGATTGTTCAGCCCGGTGGCGATCACCTGTTCATTGAAGCCGCTGAGCAGCGTGGAGGGAGTCAGCCGGTCTTCGAGTTGCAACGCGAGGAGCTTGCGAGGCGAATTCATCGTGGCGGCCCATTCGTAGGGTCGCAATCCGTTGCGATAATCGACGCAACGTGGCGTCTTGCCCTATGTCCTACGAATGGACTTGCCGATCAACTCTGCGGAGGTGGCACACTTGGCACAATTGGGCTCGGCACAGTCGGCACAACCGGCACCGGCGGCAAAGCCGGAACACTCATGGACGGCGTCGGTGGCGACACGGTTTCCGGGGCCACCCTCGGCTTCGCAATTGGTGGCTCCACCGTTTGCTGATACACACCGCCGCGGGGAACGGGCCGCGTCTGTGACACCGGCGTCGCCACGACTGCCTTGGGGGCACTCTTCACGGCCTGCGCCAGCGGAGGTTCCGCGGTCTGCGGCAGGCTTGGATTCGCGCCCTGCGAGCGATAGCCATTCAGGTGATACTGCCATAACGCCTGCTGAGCCGACTTGCGGACCGACTCGCTGGGGTCGTTTGTGAGCGTCTGCTCGAGTGCGACACCCGCGGTCTGGTTAACCGGCTTCATCTCGCCGATGGCTTCCGCAGCTAGTGCCCGCACACCGGCCGCGGGATCCTGCTTCACGCTGGCAATCAGTGCCGGCAGCACTTCGACGTGCGTTCGCGGATCGTAGTCGCTGAGTTCTTCCACGGCCGCCAGGCGCTTCTTTTCGTCGGGCTCACTGCGCAGCGATTCGAGCAACCCTTTCACGCGGGCAGTCTTTTCTTTCTCGCTGGTGGCTTCGTCCTTCTTGCGGCTGCGGAAAATGCCCAGTCGCGGAAAATCGGCCTGCACCTCGGAGAGGGGCGAGGCGAGAATCATCAATGCGATACCGGTGCGGACCATGGCAGTAGCCTCGGAAACTCCTTTTCAGAATCGACCAGTTCGCGGAGCCGCAGACGTGGAAAGTGCCCGTGCTGCCGGCTGGAACCACGCAATCCGCTGGTGAATCCGTGCAGCCCGGCAGAGTCGGCGTGACCGGATCAAGTTCACATCCCGCCGCGGCCCATGCTGCCGCCCGCGCCGCCCGGACCGGGCTTGAAATCCGGCTTCGGCGGCGGCTTCTTATATTCCGATTCCGGTGGATTGTTGTAACGCGGCTCCTCCGGCGGCACCACAAGCTCCTCTTCGTACTTCGTCTTGAGGCCGTACTTGTCGTGGTGGCAGCCCAGGCAGAGCAGCGGCAGCAGAAACAGTACGCGAGCCCGCATGGCAATCCCCATAGAGTGCCACCGTCATAACGCCGTTTCTCAATCCTGCAAGAGCAAGACGCAAGGCAGCGAATTGGGCAAACTTTTGGTAGCCGCAGGCTTCAGCCTGCGGTTACCCGCGATTCAGGTCGCTGACACAAGTCGCAGCATCTTGACTGGTGCAAAGGTGGCTTCGTACAGCGGATCGCCGGGATCCTGGCCGTAGACGCGGACGAGGAGTTCACTCACGATGAGATCGAGACGCTCGTGGTCGAATGATTCCGTGGCATCGTCGAGCGGTTTGAGGAAGACCCGCATCGGCACCTGCGGCGGGCCGGAGCCGTCATAGTTCGGCGTCTGCAGTTCGACGCCGTCGATGGCGAGTCCGCCGACGTGTTGAAAGAGCCGCGTACGGGCCTGCCAGAGTTGGGCGTGTTCGTGGCCATCGTCATCGACGGGGCGATAGCTCTCCCAGAGGACGAAGGGCAGGGGCTCATGGTTGAGGTCGGCGTCCTGCCGCATCAGAGCGAAGAATGCGTCGTACAGCCGCGTGCCGAGGCCGAGCTTGCGGTAGCGATCGTCGACCGTCACGTAGCAGAGGTAGCCGCCGAAGCCGGGGACGAATGCGCCGTAGGCGAGGCCAGCAAGTTCGCCATCGACGCTGGCGAGGATGAGGTGTTTGTGCCAGCCGTCGCGAGCGGGCTTGCTTTCGATGATAGCGCGTTCGATCCAGACCCAGGGGATGCGTTCGTCGGCGTCGAGAGTGCGTTCGTAGAGTCGCTGCGCGTGCACGAGCAGGGCGTGGTCTTCGAGCGTGGGCTGCCAGCAGTGAATGTGGGGAGGCATGACACACCTTTACGCCGCTTCGGAGGCGGGAGTTCTGCGAGGCCGGAGTTCCTGAAATCGGGGGTGAACGCCACGGATCGCGACGCTCAGCGTATTCTAGTCAACCGGCTAAAATAATCCTTGTTTTTCAGTAGTATCGCTAGATCGAAACCTCTGGAGACGGATGCCATGACCAAGTCCAAGACACTGGCAGCGGCAGCACTTGCGGGAACCGCGAGTGCTCGTCAGAAGGTGGTTTACGATTATCCGCGGCCGGCCTTGACGGTCGATGTCGTGCTGGTCACAGCTGAACCATTACCCCGCGTGCTACTGATCCGTCGGGGTGGACAGCCGTTCAAGGGGAAGTGGGCGTTGCCAGGTGGGTTTGTCGAAGAGAACGAACGACTGTCAGATGCTGCTGCGCGTGAGTTGGTCGAAGAGACGGGCGTCATAGTCAAAGAACTGGAACAGCTTTACACGGCTGGGGATCCCGGCCGCGACCCCCGCGGGTGGACCGTCAGCGTTGCGTATCTCGCTCGCGTCGAGAGCACCGACGCCGTCGCCGGGGACGACGCCAGCGAGGTGAAATGGCACCGGCTCGACAGGTTGCCAGCCATGGCGTTCGACCACGCAATGATCGTCGATCGTGCCACGGCCCGACTCCGCGACCGCTGTCCATGAGTACAACAGTCCTATCACCCGAAAGGCTCAACATGAAACTCACTGCAATTGCACTCCTGCTGCTGGTGTCCGGGCTCACGGCGGCGGATCCATTGGAGGGCCTTGATGCCGATGTCGCCAAAGCGCTCAAGGCCCATGGTGTGCCAGGGGTCGCCATCGCGGTCGTCAAGGACGGCAAGGTGATCCTCGCACAGGGTTTCGGCACCAAGACTTTCGGCAAGGATGAACCGGTCACCGAGAAGACGCTCTTCGCAATCGGCTCCGTCACCAAGTCGTTCACAGCCGCGATGGTGGCGATGCTCGTCGACGAGAAGAAGATGAAGTGGGACGATCCGCTCCGCAAGCACCTGCCGGAGTTCCGCATGAACGACCGCAGTTTGAGCGACGAAATCACCATCCGCGACTGCCTGGGCCATCGCTGCGGACTCGCTCGCAACGAACTGGTCTGGTACGGCTCTCCGTTCAGCCGCAAGCAGATCATCGAACGGGTGAAACTGATCAAGTCCGACGCGAGTCTGCGGACACGTTTCATTTACAACAACATCATGGTGATGGCGGCGGGCGAGGCGGCCGGGAAAGCTGCAGGAAAATCGTGGGACGATTTCATGGTGGAGCGCCTGTTCAAGCCGCTCGGAATGACCACCGCGAACACGAGCATCAAGAGCAACACCGGCGATGTGGCGACACCCCACACCAAAGTAAATGGCATCCCAACCGCGGTGGCGTGGCGGAACATCGACAACTGCGGACCAGCCGGCTCGATCAACGCCAGCGTGACCGACATGGCTGAGTACATCAAGTTTCAACTGGCCCAAGGCAAAGCGGAGGGCAAACGGTTGATCGAACGCGACACGTTCAAAGTGATGCACACACCACTGACGATCCTGCCGCGTGCCGCCGTTGAACTCAATCCCGATGCCAAGATGCTTGCCTACGGCCTGACGTGGATGGTCAGCGATTTCCGGGGCACGACTCTGATTGATCACGGCGGCAACATCGACGGCATGACCGCCGCGCTGCTGCTGCTGCCCGAGAAGAAAATCGGCGTGGTGGTGCTCGCGAATCTGACAGGCAGCCTGCTGCCGCAAACGCTGGGCTTCGACATTCTCGACCGCATGCTCGGCAACGAATCGAAAAACCTCGCCGTGATCTATAGCGTGCTCTCGTTCCTCAGCGAGTTCGGCCTGCAGGTGGCGACCGCGCCCGATGAATCGAGCCGCATCAAGGACACCAAGCCGAGCTACGATCTCGCGAAATACGAAGGCAAATACCAGGATGAATTGCATCCGTCCCTGCTGGTGAAGCATGCGGACGGCAAGCTGACCGTCGATTTCAACACCTTCATCTTCGACTTAGAGCACTGGCATTACGACACGTTTCTCGGGACGGATCGTACGCACACCTTGCCGAAGACGTTGATCACTTTCGATCAGACGAGCGATGGCGGCGTGGCCGCAGTGCGGTTCAAGCCGCTGGTGACGGAGGAGTTCCGCTTCAAAAAAGTGAGCGACAAACCGAAGCGCTAAGAACCGGGCCCGGCGATTCGCCGGGCCCGGAGTTTTCCATCACTTCGCCTCAGGCAGCTTCAGCGGCCTCGGCAGCGGCGACGGGGGTGCAGACGGTGCGTCCTGAACAACCGGTGCCGCCGAGGATTGATCGCAGCCACTTGCACAGGGCGTGCTGCACTCGCAGGTCTTGCACGGCTCGCAGCACAGGCGGCTACCGCAGAGCCGGTTGAAGAAATCGCGGATCGGCGTTGATTTAGCACAACCGCAGTTGTTGCATGACTTCACACAGCCGCAGTCGTTGCACGACTTCGCACATGATGGCGTGCAGCCGCTGCCGCAATCCTTGCAGGGCACATACCGCGTCACGGGCGTCGGGCACATTTCCGTCACCGTGTATGGCACTTTCACCGTACAAGCAGTCGGAATCTGCTTCGTCGTGCAGACCGGCACCTGCCTGGTCACGGTGCAGGGCTGGCACTTCGTCTCGCAGACTCGAGCCAGCTTCACGCATTCAATCTTCTCCATCCGCACTTTGATCCGGGGTGTGCAGGTCGTCACCTGCGTCGGCACCATCGTCGTAGTAGTCACCGGCACTTGCCGTGTCACGCACTCCGGCACAATCCGCGTCGCCGTCGTTGGGATCCGCTTCGTCTCACAGACGTTCTGCATCACCGTTGTGGTGATCGGCACCAATTTGGTCACCATGAGTCCTTCGATGAAGACGCGGCCCTCGCCGCCGGTTTCGAAGGTCGCCGCGTTCGGTGCGACGCCATTTGCAGCGTCACAACCCAGCCGATCGCCGTTGCAGGCGTTCGGATCAGTCATAGACGAACGATCGACATACGCACCCTTTGCCAGTCGCTTTTTCGAGGTGCGAACCGGCACGGTTTCATTGACCATCACATGCTTCGTCGTCGTCACCGGTACCATCTCGCGGACGTTTTCCTTGACGAAGGTCGTCACGCACGTCGGCACCTTCTCCATCACCTGCACGGGGACTTTCTTCATGATCGTGGTAGGCACCGTCTCCCGGACGAGTCGCTCCCCGTAGTTTGGCGTCGAGCCACAGTCGCTGTTGCACGGCTCGGCCAGGCGGCAAGCCACGCGGTCGGGGAGCCGGATGAACAGGCAGCGGGCGATAGGTCCGCAGTTTTCGATTTTCGCCCCCAGCTTGGCTCCGCAGTTGCCAAGGCAGGCACCGAAGTTGTGCCAACGGTTGCAGACATTGTCGCAGAGCTTGCCTTTGCCGCAGCCGCAGTCGGGAGGGCAAGGCTTGTCACCGCAGGGGACGGCAGTGCTGGACTGGCAACCACTGTTGCAGCCATTGCCGCAGTCCGTGGCAGGCTGGCAGATCGTGCGGCTCACGACTTTCACGCCTGCCTCACACACACAGCGCATCTCCGTGCGACAGACATCCTTGATCACCGTCTCCGTCACCGGGCGACAGATTGTCCGGCAGACTTCCGTCATCACCGTCGTTGTCACCGGCTTGCACACGCTGCGGCACTCATCCTTGCAGATCGTCTCGCAGACCTGCTTGCAGACATGAAAGCACTGCGGCTTCATCACGGTCGTGGTTACCGGCTTACAGACGCTGGTGTTGCATTCGCGAAACACTGTCTCCGTCACCTTGCGGTACACCGTGTCCGTGCAGGTCTTGAAGGTCGTCGTGGTCACGGGCTTCAGGATTGTCTCGGTCCGGGTCTCGTTCACGGTCTCGTAGACGGGCCGATAGCGGACCTCTTTGACTTCGCGAATTGCCGTCGTGGCGACCGGCGTCAGCACTGTTTCGCTGACGGTCTCAAGCACTGTCTCCGTCACTGGTCGCGTTGTCGTGCGGACCTCGTCGCGATACAGCGTGCGTGTGACGGCCCGCGGCTCGGTGCCGGTTTCCATGCGGTAACCCGGGCTGGCCGCACTCAGCGTGGTCTGGCCGAGTGTGGCAGGGGCGGCGAGGAACGCAGTAAAACCGATGTGTGCGGCCTGAGCGGCACTCGAGAGTCCGAACGCGGTCACCAGGACCCAAAGCGTTCTCATGATGCTCCTCCGTGAGAATCCACCGCGGGCGGGCAGCGTCCTTGCCGCCCGATGGGAAGGGATCTTCCGCTCCGCGGGGTCGTCGGGGCTTTCATCGGTGCGCCGATTGTGGCGAAGCGAGCGTCTTTGCGTGGTGCTGGCAGAATCGGTGCGTGAGGAGTTCGACGCACAACGCTCCTAGCAGGAACACCGGTCGGGGAAGCAGTAGCGGTTGTGCGGGTTGTGCAACGAAGCGAGCCGGCGCTTCAGTGAAGCGTCGGCTGCGGGAACTTGCAGGGGGACAGGCGCGGGGGTGACAAGCGGCTGGGGCCGTGGGGGAGGAGGCTCGGGGATAGTGATGTCATCACAGCGGGCGTCGTTTCCCGCCGCCGCTCGCCGCAACGACGGAAGAATGAAATGCACGACGCGTGCCAAACTCGAAACCACTCCGTGGCCATGTGACGCGGCAAGATAGGCGAAGCGTAGCCTGCCGACCTTCGCTGATTACACCATCGTTGCGGAAGGAATTACAAACGAATTGACCGGCTTAGCCATTCGAGCATGTCGCGGACAAAGGGATGCCCCGCGTCTTCAAACTCCAACGTGTGATGCGACCCCTCGTAGTCGATGATCGTCTTCCGCCGCGACGCGAACCTGACGAACATCTTCCGCGTCGCGGCGTTGTCAATGATGCGATCCTCGCTGCCGAGCATCAGCAGCGTCGGCTCGGTCAGCCGCTTCACGGCCCGCTTGAGATAAATGTCGAAGCTGACGCTCGAATAGAGAAAGCGCGCGGTCGCGCGATGCAGACCGAAGCGATCTGCCGCGATGAACTGCTGCCATTCCCGCGACGTGGTGAATAGCTCCGGCTCGTTGAGCGGGATTGCGAAGAGCTGGGTCGGATCGCGGAACTTCGCCCGCAGGATCTTCGCCCGCTCGATGAATGGCGGCCTCACCTGCGGGCAGAGTCCCGGGCAGAGCAGCACTGCGGCATCGATCAAGCCTGGTGCCCGATACGTCAGCCCGGTGACGATCTTGCCTCCCCAGGAGATCCCAGCCAGCGTAATCGGCAGGCACGGTTGAGTTGTCCGCAGGTCGCGGAGGAACTCTGCGACATCGTCGAGCAACCTGCGGAAGCTCGGACAATCGGCTCGGTGAGCAGTGTTGAGTCCGGCTCCGCGGCGATCAAGAAACAGCACCTCATACCCCGCTGCGGCGATCTCCTCGCACGAGCGGCCATACCAGCCGCCATGGCTGCGGATGCCGTGGACGAAAACCACACGACCGCGTGGCACACGCTGCGGAGCGTAGCGGCGATAGTAAAACTGGTAGCCATCGCTGGCTTGGAACGTGCGGATCTCAGCCAACCAGCCGCTCCTTCCGAACCGTGACCATGGCGAGTCGGGCCACCGAGACCGTGATGCCGAGCCCGCTGCCGGGGAGCATCGGGGCCTTGCCACCGTGGCGGAATGTGATGTCTTCCTCAGCGAGTGCTTCGCGGACCAGGTGCCGATCGTAGCTGCCTTCGAGGTAGCGGATGTCTTTCACCGAGCAGGCGAAGTGCCGACCTGCCGCAGAGAGAATCGCCGACTCGCCGACTTGGCAGCCGAGTTGATAGCCGACGCCATGCGAGGCTGCGAGTGCGGCCAGTCGCAGTGTGGGGATGAAGCCGCCGCATTTCGAGAGTCGCAAATTGAATAGATCACACGAGCCCGCCGCGATGGCACGCTGGGCATCGACTTCGCCGCAGAGAGATTCGTCGAGCATGATCGGCGTCTTCAGGGCTTGCCGCACGCGGGGCAAATCGGCCACTGCTTCGTGTGGCAGCGGTTGCTCCACGCTGGTGACACCGTAGGGCTCGAGGGTGCGGATGTACTCAATCGCCTGGTCCGCGGTCCAGGCTTCATTGGCATCGACGCGGAGATCGGTGCTCCGCCCCACGCGACGGCGGATGATGCCGAGCCGCTTCGGGTCGTCCTGCCCGGCAATGCCCACTTTCACCTTCACCATTTTGAAGCCGTAGAGTCGCATGACCCAGCCCATGATGCGGGCTTTCATTCCTGCCGCCGACATGATGACGCCGCTGTAGCGGACTTCCGCGTGTGGCTCATAGAGTGTGGGTGTCAGGAGTCGGGTCACGTTCATCAGCGGTTCGCCGTAGCAGCGGCCAAAAGCGTCGAGCAGGGCAAGTTCCACGGCACAGCGGGCGGCGTTGCCCTGGCAGTCGCGATCGTCGCCAGGGACCGCAGCGAGTTTCAGCTTTTCGATTGCTGCCACAGCCGCGGCGAAGCTGTCGACGGGTGCGAGTGAGAGGTCCGAACGCTTCAGCAATTCGATGGCGCTGTCAATGGTCTCGCCGGTGACATAATCGCGTGGCACGCCTTCGCCGTAGCCGATGGTGCCGTCGTCGAGCGTGACTCTGACGACGAGATTGTCGGTCTCGGTACGTCGGTGCGACGCATGCCGGATCGGCTTCTTGAGCGGAATGCGAACGTGACAGGCTTCGATCTGAGCGATATTCATGCAGTGATCTTAGGAAGCAAATAGCTTTCTTCTCTGATTACCAGTCCGCAGCGCAAGCAAGGTAGTAGGCCTGGCTCGTGATTCGAAACTAGCCCGCAGCGCAAGCAAGGCGGTCTTTATTTCCTCGCTTGCTGTGCGGGCTGGTTAAGATCTGCTGGAGAGCATCTGCACGCCCTCGCGGGCCAGCCACAAGCCCATCATCACCAAGAGTAACGCACTCGCGATCGGCAGTGCCTTAAACCAGCTGCGTTCGCCGAAGCGGCTGAGCCCGGCACGATGGGCCAGCACCACGCCGATGCCGAGGGCAACTAGCACGATGGCGAGGCCGACGCTGAACGCCACGAGCATCGGAATCGCAAACTTGAGTCGCCCCGCAGCAATGGCGACAAGCAGCAACATGACGGCGTCCCAGCAGGGGATCAGCCCGCCGCCGAGCCCGAGCAGGAGTACGCGGCCCCAGCCGAAATTCTTCCGCGGCACATCGTTGAACAGATGCACGTGATCGGCTCGCCCGCGCAATCTCTGCAGCAGCAGCCACAAGCCGACAAGCAGGATCAGCATCCCGCCTGCGAACTGTAGCCAGCCTTGAGCCGTCTCGGGGACGCCGTTGCGATACATGGTGGCGAGGACAATCGCCATGCCAATGACGCTGCCGGTGTGGGCGAGTGTGGTGGTGAAGCCGAGCACGAGGGCGTGCTTGATCGTGCCCCGTTCGCCGACGAGGTAGGCAGCGACCAGCGTCTTGCCGTGACCGGGGGTGAATGCGTGGGCCATGCCGAAGAGCAGCGCCGCCAGCAGTAGGACGCCGATGCCCGCGTCGCTGTCAAAGAGCGCCGTCAGCCCGCGCTGCCAGACATCTTCGAGCAGACCGGGCTTGGCGACTGTCACCACAGTCGGCTCCGTCACGGGTGTCGCGACGGGTGCTGCCACTTCTTTCGTTGGGAGTTCGAAGACGGCTGCGGCTTTCCGCAGCTTGAGTTCTTCACCCGGCTTGAGGTCGAACGGCGAGCGACCCCGCAGCCCGCCGGGATCAACAAAGTCCTGCACGTCGAGCGTGCTGTCGGTCTTGAGCGTCAGCGACAGATTGCCGCTGACGCCTTCGTAGTTGGTGTCGTTGAAGTCAAAATGGATCGGCTTGCCGCGGTCGAGCTCAGGTGGCCAAGTGGCGAAGTAGCGAAAACGAAAATCGAGATGATCGCGGTCGGGGTGGATTTCAGGAGCAGCCTCCGTGCGGAAGACCAGCGGCAGACCGTTCACCGTTGCGACCATGCCGTCGGCGATGATCGCACCCCGCTTCTTGGCGTAGAGCTTTTCGCCAGCCCTCTCGGATGGCTTCGCGGCAGCAAGGGCTGCAGCTTCCTTCGCACTCGGGGCTGCGACGCCGTCCAGCACCATCGACCAGCTATTCAGTTCGACGGTGTACTTGACACTCACGCCCGCGGCGGTGAGGCGAACCTCCACCGTGCGATCGAATCGCTTCGTTGGCAGCGGATGTGCCGCGGCCGGAAGCGCGAGTAGCAGAACAATCCAGGCGTGTCTCATCCTGACAGTTTACACAGCTACTTCGGCTTGCAGTGCGAGAGGGCCATGAGTGCGTAGCCGGTGACGAGGTCCGGGTCGCCTTCCAACCAGCGGTCACTGTCGTTTTTCCAACTGCCGTTGGGAAGCTGCCGTTTTTTGAGAGCTTCGAAAAGGTCGGCCCGCCAGTGGTGTTCGACGCCCTTATCGTCGGTGAAGGTGTCCTGCCCGAGCACGTCGAGGGTTTTGCCCATGGTGTGGTAGTAGTAGTAGAGGCCCATCTTCGCCCGCTGCGGCGGCATGCCGGGGTTAGCTTCGAGAGTGTAATTCTTCTTGAGCCAGCTGAGAGCGTTTTTCATGCGTGGGTCATCCTTGCTGATGCCGGCGTAGATCATGCTCTTCACGCCGGCGTAGGTCATGCTGCCGTAGCCGGGCAGGGGGCCGCCGGTGTCGTCGGTCGTCTTGGTGGTGCCGCCGCTCGCGGCACTGTAGATGAAGCTGCCATCGTTGATGAGCCCTGCCCATGGTGCGTCATTTTGTTCGCTCTTGAGGTTCTGGCAGCGGCTGACAAAGACCATCGCCTTCTTGATTGCGGGATCGTCCTTGCCCGCACCGGCGGCATGGAGCGCGTTGAGGAAAAACTGCGTGTTCGACAAGTCGGGTCGGCTCTTGCTGTCGTAGCCGGCACCGCCGTAGTAATCGCTCTTGGCATCTTTACCCTCGGCATCGTCCCACTGCAGCTTGCGGAGGAACTCTGCGGCATTGCCGATGGCGGGCTTGTACTTGGCGTCGCGCTTCGCCGCGGCGAGCGCCATGACGTTCACGCTCGTCACGTAATTCTGCAATCCCACCTTCGGGCCATCCCCGGCGATGTGTCCTTCTTTCGCATTGACCAACGACTCGATGTATTTGAGCCCAGCCGCGGCGGGTGGCGCATCGGACGAAACACCGCACTGCAGCAGGCCCGTCACGACCACGCCGCTCACCCCCATAGAGCGCGGAGCCTCGCTCCACGAGCCATCGGTTTTCTGCGTCGTCTTCAGATACGCCACGGCTTTGTCGGCGACGGCCTGCCACTCCGCCGCAGTCGGCTTCGCGGCATGGGTGAATGACGCTGTCAGAACAAGGATACACAGAACACGGCTCATATTTGACTCCCGGTTTATCCGCATCATAGTGGCAAAGCGGATGCCAATGCAGCGGACAGCGTGAACGCATCAGAAATTTGCCCGACATGGTCAGATTCTGTCCAGCATCGGGTAATCTGTGGCTTGGCTTGACGCCGGCGCGGGTGCTGCCTTACGCTCCCGCCATGACAAGCTCGCGCTCCCTCGCCGTCGCCATCCCCGAACTGTGGCGAAGCCTCTTCGCGACCACGCCAGACACCGAGCGGCGCCCCACGGCACTTGCACTCGTCATCCTCATGCTGCTTCCGTCGCTGCTGCTCTATCCGACGCTCGGCTTCCATCTGCTCGAGCCTGACGAGGGCCGCTACGCGCAGATTCCCAAAGAGATGCTCCTCCGCGGTGAGTGGGTGGTGCCCACGCTGCAGAGCGAAACTTATCTCGACAAGCCGCCGCTGATGTACTGGCTCGTGAGGATCAGCTATTCGCTCTTCGGAATCAACGAAACCGCGGCTCGGCTCGTGCCCGCAATCTGCGTGCATCTGACGATTCTCGCGGTCTATCTGATCGGTCGCCGCAGCTTGGGCGAACGCCCCGCGTTCTGGGCCGCACTTCTGCTCACGGTCGCGCCGGGCTACATCGGCATCGCCCGACTGCTGCTCCTCGACGGATTGCTCACGCTGACGGTCACACTCTCCGTGCTCTGTGGCTACGAAGCAGTGCGCACCGGTACGCTGAAGGTGAAATGGTGGCTCGCCGCCGCGGTCTTCTCCGGCCTCGGCTTTCTCACCAAAGGCCCAATCTCCGAGATCCTGCTCTTCCCTCCGCTCGTGGCCGCAGCCTGGCTCAGTGGCTCACTGGCCCGCGTCGGCTGGAAATGGGTCGCCATCTTCTCCGCCATTGTCGTCGGCATCAACCTGCCGTGGTACATCGCGATTTATCTCCGCGAACCGGTGTTCCTGAAATACTTTTTCTGGGATCACAACGTCATGCGTTTCGTGCAGCCGTTCGATCACCTGCAGCCCGTCTGGTACTACGCGCCGCTACTGCTCGTTGGGTTTCTTCCTGGCACACTGTTGCTAGTGCCGTACGTTCGCAGCCTCTGGCGCGGCGAGTCAAGCACGGCCGCGGGTGGCTTCTGGATCCTCGCCGGGCTCTGGTGCGTGCTCTTTTTCAGTGTCAGCGGTTCCAAGCTGCCGACCTACATTCTCCCCGCCTATCCGTTTCTCTGCCTCGCCCTCGGCGGATTTGTGGCCCGCTGCCAGTGGCGGCTCGCACCTCGTGTGCTGGTGCCGGCATTCGCCGTCATCCTCGCGGGCGTCTTCCACTTCGCGCTGCCGTGGTACGCCCGGGAGCGCTCGCCGATGGGTCAGCCCGATCTCGTCGCCCGCTTCCTCGACAGCGACAGCGTGATCACCTATCCGCGCAACTGCGATTCGGTCGCGTTCTATTCCGACCGCAGCGACTTCCACAAGGTCCGCAGCAAGGATGTGAACGAACTGATGGTCGCGATGCACCATCGCCCGCAGACGGTGATTCTCTTTACGCACAAGCATTCGTTCGCAGCGTTCCGCGATGCACTGCCGGCATCGCTCGAAGTGGCGGAGACAGTGTCGTTGAAGCGGCCCGCACACGGTATGTTGGGTAAGCTCGTCGGCGACACGCCGTGGGGCCTCGCAGACATCGCGGTCATCAAACCCGTGACTGCGAGAGCCCAGCGAGAATAACGTCACTATTCCGGGAAGCCGGCCATTTTGTTCAGTGCCTTCAAGTCGGGATTCTGATACGGATCGAGCACGCTGCCGTAGAGCTTAAAGATTGTCACAATCAGCAGCAGCGCGATCATGGCGTAGACGCTGAACCCTGCCAGTCGCGTGACGACGGTCATCTTCCGGTCGCTTTCTTCCTGATAGTGCCTGGCCTGCCGCTCCATGACCTCAGCGAGTTGGCCCGTCTCTTCGCCGACGCGGGTCGCCTCCTGGAACTCTTCCGGGAAAAGATTTGTGCCGCAGTCGGCCATGACTTCGGTGACTTCACTCCCCTTTCGAACCTTCTTTGCCGCGGTTGCTTCGTGATCGCGGTAGGCACGGTTGGCGGTGGCCCGCAGTGCCACCGCCATGGTGCGATCCGCTTTCACCCCTGACTCGGCCATGAAGCGGAACGCGAGGGAGAACCGCTGCAGTGCGAAGGCCCGCACGCAGCCCGTGAAGCCGGGAATGTTCATGCCGATGCCGAGGGCTTTGGACTTCAGCGTTTCATCATTGGCAATGGCGTTGACGATCCCGACGATGGCGAGGACGATGCCGCACGACGTGACGAAGAAGATAATGGCCCCGCTGATGCCGGTGAGCCCGAGGCCGAGCGGGTCCATGCCGGGGCTGACGGCACCCAGCACCGCGATCATGATCGTGAGTATGAAGATGCCACCGAAGAGCGAGATCATCGGCCAGATCAGGCTGACGAGAAACCGTGAGCGGGCCGTCTGCATCGCCGTGTAGTGATTTTCGAGTTCGCTGAGGACATCGACCAATCGCCCGGCCTGCTCGCCGACGGCGATTGACTCCACAAAGAGCACCGGGAACAGACCCACTTCGGGCTTGATCGCGTCGCTCAAGCTGTCGCCGGTGTCGACGCGGTCGGCGATGCGCTCAGCCACCGTCCGCAGAGCCGCTGGCCCGGAGCGGGCTTGTTGGCGGAAAACCCGCGTCGGCGACAGGCCCACGCCCAGCCCGTGCTTCAGCGCGCGACACCACGCCACCAGAGCCGAAGTCGGGCATTGACTGCGGAAGATCATCGCGGCCCCGAAAAACTGTGGTGATTGGATCCGCGGTCATTCTACCATGCCTGTAGGATACATTCTGCGAAACGGATCTTCTCATGCCGAGCGAACGTGACATCTTGGCAGACTTCGACGGCACGGCACGGCTCTTCCCGCTGCCGCGGCTCGTCTTCTTCCCGCACGTCGTGCAGGGGTTGCACATCTTCGAACCGCGCTACCGCGAACTCATGGCCGACACGCTCGCCGACAACATGCTCATGGCACTTGCTCTGTTGCAAGAGGGCTGGGAGCACGACTACGACGGTCGTCCACCGATCGAATCGATCGCCTGCCTCGGTCGCGTCGGCGTGCACGAGCTTCTTCCCGATGGCCGCTACAATCTGCGGCTGCACGGACTGCGGCGGCTGCGGATCCACTCGGAGCTTTACAGCGAGAAACCATATCGCATCGCCGAAGCGGAGATTCTGGAGGACGTGGCCCCGGCGGAGCTTGAGGAACTCAAGCGATTGCGCACGCTGATGGCCGACGCGGTGCTGCCGCGGTTCGAGGCTGACGGAGCGGCACTGAGGCAGCTAGAAGACCTTTTCCACAGCGAGACCCCGTTGGGAGCACTCGCAGACATGCTTGCCTATGCTCTGCCACTGCCGCTCGATCTCAAGCAGCAACTGCTCGCCGAGGTGAATGTGAGTGTGCGTGCCACGGTGCTGGCGGATGCGCTGATGGTGAAAACCGCGGCCCGCGACCGGAAATTCCCGCCCGATTTCAGTATCAATTGAAGCGAGCCCGATTTTCCAACAGGAGCGCGTCATGGCACACACCGTCAAGTTCAAAGGCACCGACAAGACCCTCGCCGGCACGGAAGTGAAAGTCGGCGCGAAAGCCCCGGCGTTCCAGTGCTTGGATAATTCTCTCGCCGCCGTGACCCTTGCTGACACGCCCGCCAAGGCACGACTCTTCAGCGTCGTGCCCTCGCTCGACACGCCCGTCTGCAGCATGCAGTCGAAGAAGTTCGAAGAAGCTCTGGTAGCCTTGGGCGACAAAGTCGCAGCCTACACAATCAGTCTCGATCTGCCCTTCGCGCAAAAGCGATTCTGCTCGACTGAGAGCATCAACAACATGAAGACGCTCTCGGACGTACATGATGAATCGTTTTGCAAGAACTGGGGCGTGCTGATTGAAGGGCTGCCGTTGAAACTGATGGCACGGTCGGTGTTCGTGGTCGACAAGGCCGGGGTCGTGACCTATGTCGAGTACGTGCCGGAAGTGACCAGCGAGCCGCAATATGCCGCCGCAATCGAGGCACTGACCAAGGCCGCAGGCTGATCGACTTTCGCTCCTCGCTCCCTGAATTTGAGGAGAGGAGTGCAAGAATGAAAGAGTTCCCGTCAACTCACTATCCCCCGCAATTCGCCAACTCCACTTCACACTGGCGAAGGGCTGCAGTCTACACCGGCTTTTCCGGTTCTGACGGGCCCTGCTGCGGGAAGCGGTTGTTCCATTCTTGAAAATTGGTTGAGCGCACCGAATTGAATCTTAGTCTAAAGTAGATGGGACTCGCCGCCGCACGGCCGTTCCTTCATTCATTCGCAGCCCACGGGAGATGACTCCATGATCCGTTATGCCAAGACTCTGATCGCTGTTGCCGCCATGGCGGCACCAGCCACCGCCGGTTGGGACAATGTGTTCCAACTCACATGCTGCGACGGTCCGTCGACCCGCAGCAGCTACAGTGTGCCGGTGGCCACTGCCGATCCCTGCCCGCAGCCCTGTGCTCCGCAGGCACGCGTCAGCTATGTGCAGCGCTGCTACTATCAGCCCGAGACGACCTATCGCAGCGAAAGCTATTACGTTCCGGTGAAGGAGAACGTGAAGAGCTACTACATGGAGCCCGTCACGACCTACAAGTATTCGAGCTACTACGACCCGTGCAGCGGCTGCTGTCAGCGTATCGCCACACCGGTGACGAGCTACGTGCAGCGTGAGAAGTGCAACAGCGTGACCCGCTGGGTGCAGCAGAGCCGGATGGTGCCGGTGACGAGCTACAAGGCCGTGACGCAATACACACCGGTGGTGACGTATTACTATCCGCCGGTGTCGAGCCCGTCGGCATTCAAGATTCCGCTGAACCCGCCGACGGCACCGCTGAATCCGCCGAGCGTGATTGAAAGCACGCCCGGAACAGGCGAAGCGATTCCGAAGCAGGCTTTGCCTACCGATCCGCAGTCGGCACCGCGGTCGATGCCGAAAGCCTCGGGCACGTCGAACGCCTACACGGCTTCCCGCACCAAAGCGAGCCTCCGTGGCGAAGTGGTCAAAAACGATCAGGCGACTCCGCGGCCCGGCACGAAGGTGATCTTCCTGAACGCCGCGACTCAGAAGCGCGAAGAGACCTACACCAACGGCTTCGGTGAGTTCGACATGAAGCTCCCTGCCGGCGTCTGGTACGTCTACCTCGGCCAGGGTAACGGCCAAGCTGTCTTCCACAAGAAGCTGACCGTGCAGACCGACGACGTCCGCGACATGACGCTGGTCAGCCGGTAGGCACGGGGACGAATATTGAAAGCCGCAGGCTGGTGCCTGCGGCTTTTTCTTTTCAGCCAAACATTGCGCACAACCGTCGATGCTCTTCGAGCCCGAGCGACTCAGCCCGTGCGTTACCATCAATCCCAAGCTCTTTGAGCTTCGCGTCCACGTCAGCTTTCTCTCGGCGGCCACGGGGTGAGCCGGCCAGGGCGCCACGCAGGTTCTTGCGCCGATGGATGTAGAGATCGCGCAGAAAATCGCGGAACTTCACGACGTCGCCGACTTGAGCCCGCTTGTGTGAGTTCGGTTTGATCATCACAATCGCCGAGTCCACCTTCGGTCGCGGGTGGAAGTTGGTCGGGCCGACCTTGCGCACCGTCTCCACATCCGCGATGCTCTGTACCAGGATCGAGAGTGCGTTGTAGTCCTTGGTGCTGGGCTGCGCCTTCATCCGCTCGGCGATTTCCCATTGCACCATCACCACCATCCGCTCGATCGCAATCTCCGTGCAGAGCAGATTGCTGATCAGCGGCGTCGCGATCACATAGGGCAGATTGGCCACGAGCTTGCGGGTCGTGATGCCGGGCTTCTTCGCGGCTTCATCCCATGCCTTCAGCATGTCGGGGTTGAGTTCGCTCTTCTTCGCCAGGCAGTCGCCCTGGAGATATCGCACGTTCGCACGCTCGCCGACCACTTGCCGGGCAACGGGGGCGAAGGTGGTGTCGATCTCGATGCTGACGATCTGCCCGGCTTCCTTGACGAGCCTGGCCGTCAGCGACCCGGTGCCGGTGCCGACTTCCAGCACGGCGTCAGCGCTCGAAAGCTCCGCGGTCGAGCCGATGAGGTCGATCAGATTCAGATCGATGAGGAAGTTCTGGCCGAGCTTGCTCTTGGCCTCCAGCCCGTAAGCATAGAAGAGTCGCTTGAGGAATGAGAACGTCTGCCGTGTGTCCGGGAGGTCGTCGCGGGGTTTGTCAGGTTTTGCCATCAGAGTTCGATCGAGAGGTTGTTGAAAAGTTTCTGCACGTGTTTGGCGAGCAGGTCGGCTTCGAGATTGACGGTGGCACCGACGGCTTTGAGCCCCAGCGTGGTGTGGGCGAGCGTGTGCGGGATCAGCATGACACTGAAGCGACCGGGTTCGACGTCGACGAGAGTGAGACTCACGCCGTCGACGCAGATGGATCCTTTGCTGACCATGAGCGCGTCGAGTTCCACTGCACAGGAGATCCAGACGGTCTGCCAGTCACCGCTGACGGTGCGACTGACGATGGTCCCCACGGCGTCGATGTGCCCGGTGACGATGTGTCCGCCGAGCGGATCGCCCATGCGGAGTGCGCGTTCGAGATTGACGCGGTCCCCGGCTTGCAGCGAGCCGAGGTTGGTCCGCGTGAGTGTCTCGGGGCCAAGCTCGAAGTCAAGCGTGATCTCGTCGTGCCGCGTGACCGTGAGGCAGCAGCCATTGACGGCAATGCTCTCGCCGAGCACCGCATGAGCAGCGATCGGGTCAGCAACGGTGAGGCGTGCGCCACCGCTGCCATCCGGTTCGATCGCACTCACGCGAGCCAGGGACTGCACAAGACCCGTGAACATGACAGAATTCTATTGTTTTTCAGCGGTTCAGTAGAGGAGATAGGGCTTGCGTCGCTCGCGGAACGCTGCTTCCTCGGGTTCCCACAGCTTGGCGATCTCCTGCCAGCGGGCACCGGTTTCGATCATGGTCCGCTCGCGGTCGCTGCCGAAGAGCAAGTCGATGGCGGGGATGTGGCTTACGAATTCGTACGTCTCCGTTCGCCATTGGAACAGGTCGCCGAGCAGGTCGCGGAACGCGATGAGAATCGCGAGGCCGGTGCGGACGGGGCGAAACGCGTCCGTGGTGGGATAAACAAACACTCCGCGACAGTTTTGGTTCGCATGCTTTTGAAATGTGGGCAGGAAGTCGACGGGCAGGAACGTCACACCGGGCAACTCCATGCGGTTCAGTCGGTTAAGCAGTTCGTAATGATCGCAGTCGGGGAAGCCGACGTATTCGAATGGCCGCGTGGTGCCGCGGCCTTCGCTGAGGTTGGTCCCTTCGATGAAGCACATGCCGGGATAGACCCATGCGGTGCGGACTGTTGGCATGTTCGGTGACGGTGGCAGCACAAACTCGGGAGCGTGATTACCCGTCCATCCTTCACAGGGCACGACGGTGAGATCGACCTTCGGAACGCGCTCGACCTGGTAAAGTTTTGCAAGTTCGCCGATGGTCATGCCGTGGCGTGAAGCGATGGGATGCACGCTGACGAAACTTTCAAAACCCGCCTCCAAGCCCGGCCCTTCAACACAGCGGCCAATCGGATTCGGGCGATCGAACACCATCACCGGCAGTCCAAGCTCCGCGCAGGCCTCCATGCAGTAGAGCATCGTTGCCTGGAAGGTGTAGTACCGCGAGCCGACGTCCTGCAGATCGATGATGAAGCAGTCGAGGCCATCGAGCATCGCCGCGGATGGTTTCAGGCTCGCGAACGAGGAGCCATAGAGCGAATACCACTTCGCGGTCTCGCGGGCGTCTGTCTCGATTTCGACCGCGATGAGATCCTGAGCGTGTCCGGAAATGCCGTGTTCGGGGCCGAACCAGGCGGCAACATTTAATCCTCTGTCATGGTATGCGAGAATGCCGGGGGCATGGAATGCATCCACTGCCCCGTCGTGTGTGAGCACACCGACACGCTTGCCATGAAGATCCATGAAGCGTCTGCGTGTGAATATATCTCGGCCGGTCAAAATCATCGCGTCGTTCTCGTTGGCGTCGCCCTCCCTTACGGTCGGGCCTCGTGAAACTACTTCGCGTTCTTCACATGTTTCTCAAACCAATTGAACTGCTCCGCGAGCACGTGTTCGATGCTTTCCTTTGCGGTGTAGCCGTGGGCTTCGTGCGGGAGCATCACGAGCCTCGCGGTGGCACCGTGGCCGCGGAGAGCCTGATACAGTCGCTCGCTCTGCATAGGGAAGGTGCCGGGATTGTCGTCGGCGATTCCGTGAATGAGCAACAACGGTTCGTTGATCTTGACGGCGTTGTTGAACGGCGACATCTTCGCATAGATGTGGGGTGCCTCCCAGAACGTGCGGCGTTCATTCTGAAACCCGAACGGAGTCAGCGTGCGGTTGTACGCACCGCTGCGGGCGATGCCAGCACGGAAGAGATCCGAATGGGCGAGCAGATTGGCCGTCATAAACGCGCCGTAAGAATGGCCGCCGACGCCGATGCGGTTGCGATCCACCGGGCCCATTTCGACCGCCTTGTCAATCGCGGCTTTCGCACTTGCAGTGAGTTGTTCGACGAAGGTGTCGTTCGCCGTTTCAGACGGACCTACAATCGGCACACTGACTCCGTCCATCACCACGTAGCCATTGAGAAGAAAGAAGAGGTGCGAGAAACCGCTCAGCGTTGTGAAACGGTTGGTGCTGCCCGACACCTGACCGGCAGTGTCGGCACTGTTGAACTCGCGTGGATAGGCCCAGAACACCGTGGGGTATTTCTGCCCCTCCTTGTAGTCAGGCGGCAGATAGAGCGTGAAGCTGATGGTGACGCCGTCGGGTCGCTTCGTGGTTACAAGATGCTTCTTGATTCCGCGGATCTGCGGCACAGGATCGGCAAACGACGTAATGGGCGTTTCTTTCTCCCCGCTGCGGAGATAGTAGTTGCCCGGCTCGGTCGTGCTTTCCCGTCGGACGAGCAGCTTGCCGTCGTTCAGCATCGAAGCAGATTCGTACTTGTCTTCGCTCGATGTGAAAAGATTCTCCTTCTCCATGCTCTGCAGATTGAGCCGGTCGAGTCGCGGGCGGTCGCCTTTCGGTGTGGCTCCGCTTCCGCTGAGGTAGATCGAATCGCCATCGACCCAGAGTGCCGAGCGGCCGTTCTTCATCCGTTTCGAGACTGGCGAACCGGGGTCGTTGTAGCGGTCCTGTACGCTGCGGTCGAAGATCACTTTCGGCTCGAAATCGGGCTTGGCGAGGTCCCGCAACACGGTGCGCATCCAGCGGCGATCGCGATCGAAATCGCTCACGAGTACGCGATTACCCTCGGGAAAGTACTCCATCCCCATGTAGCGATGTTGCGTCTTGAAGAGGGCCACCGGCTTGCTCTCAAAGGGAGCGCTCCAGGCGAAGACTTCGTCGCGGTGCGGGACATTCGTCTTGGGATCGCCACCGTCGCGGGCTTCTGTCCAGATCAGCGTCGCGTCGTCAGTGGGCTTCCAGGTGATATTCCGCCGACCCGTCGCCACGCCCTGAATCGGAATTTTGTCCTGCAGCGGTTGCTCAGCAACAGTTGTGATGACCTTGCCGGAATGGTCCCAGAGTTCCACCGTCCGCGGAAACGAGCCGAGGGTGTGCAAGTATGAGTATGGCTTGTGGATGCGGCCAATGAGCAGCAGTTTGCCATCGGGCGAGGGGCGCACGGTGCCGAAAATCGCCGGGGCGCCGAGTGACTTCGACTCGCCGGTCGTGGCATCCACGATGGCAAGTTGGGCCGTGGCGTAGTAGTTGAAAAGATCCTCGTCGTGCTGATTTCGCAATAGATCCTGATACGTGCGCACCGGTGCGGCCTTGCCTTTGGTTTCCTGCACCGTCGGGCCTTCGGGCGTGAGCGGAGTCTGCGGCGGCGCCGGGCGATTGGCCACAAGCTGCTCGCAGAGCAGGTGTACGCCGTCGGGCATCCATTGCACAGGGTCGCCGAAGCAGGCGTTGAGGCTGATGCCGGGGAGTTGCTTGAGGGTCGCGGTGGCGACGTCTCCGATCCAGAGTTCGACTGTACCATTCTGCAAATTTGTGCAAGCGAAGTGTTGGCCGTCGGGGCTCCACTCGGGGCGACCGAGTCGCCCGGGCGGGAGTGCTACGGCTCGCTGCTTACCTCCCTCCACGGGCAAGAGCGTGAGTGCTGTCACCTGCCCCGTACGTGCGGCACTGTTGGTCGCCGGGTTGATGCGGGCACCTGCCAGTCGTAACATCGGCTCTGACACTTCGGCGATGCCCGGATAACGGGCGGACTGCACAAGCAGAATCGTCGTCCGCGTCGGATCGAGCGACACGCTCGGCGCTGGGCGAGCATGCAGCACATCCAGCACGGCTTGCGGCGGTTGCTGATAGGAAATCTGTGAATAAAGATCGTGCGACATCAGGATTAAACACAGAAGAGGTACGGTCCATTTCATGACGAGTCTCACATTAAATAGACATAAGACACTGTGGGAACAGTTGCATCAACTATCATAATAGAGCGCAAACTCATAAGGATGCGGACGCAGGCGGATGGCGTTGACTTCCTCATCGCGTTTGAAGCGGATCCAGGTTTCGATCACATCTTCCGTGAAGACATCGCTCTGCCGCAGAAACAGGTGATCGTTGGCCAGTGCCGTCAGCGAGTCGTCCAGAGTCTGTGGTGGCTTGGCCACATCCTTCAACTGCTCGGCAGGGAGATCGTAAATGTCTTTGTCGAGTGGCTGGCCAGGATTCAGTTTGTTCTTGATACCATCGATCATAGCCATGAGGATTGCACCGAAGGCGAGATATGGATTGGCGGAACCATCGGGCAGACGATATTCGATGCGTTTCGTCTCAGGCCGCGAGGAATAGACAGGAATTCGCACGGCGGCGGAGCGATTGCGCTGGCTGTACGAGAGTGCCGTCGGAGCTTCATATCCCGGCACCAGGCGCTTATAACTGTTGGTCGTGGGATTGGTGAACGCACACAGTGCCGGTGCGTGCTTGAGGATGCCACCGATGGCGTGCAGTGCGATGTCGGAAAGGCCGGAGTAGCTGGAGCCAGCGAAGAGATTCTTGCCATTGCGGAACAATGAAAGATGCACGTGCATGCCGCAACCGAACTCTTCAAACAGCGGTTTGGGCATGAAGGTCGCAGTTTTATTGTGCTTGTGTGCAACATTCTTGACGACATATTTATATTTCAGCACATTGTCGGCCATGCGGACCAGATCGCCGAAACGGACATCGATGACTCCCTGACCACCGGTGCTGCGTTCGTGCGAATGGCTCTCGACGGTCAGCCCGCAGGCGATCATGGCACGGACCATTTCATTGCGAAGATCGTGGGTGCGGTCGGTTGGCGGGCAGGGGAAATAACCCTGACGATTGGGAATCTTCCGTCCGAGATTCGGTCGCTCGTCGCGACCGCTGTTCCAGGCCCCTTCAACAGAATCTAAATAATAGAAGGCACTGTGAGTGTTCTGGTCGAATTTTACATCATCGAAGATGAAGAAATCCATACTGGGGCCAAAGTTCGCGAGGTCAGCGATGCCGCTCTGCTTCATATAGTTGACCGCTTTGCGGGCGACGTTGCGGGGGTCGCGGGAATAGTCCTCTCGCGTGATCGGGTCCTGAATGTTGCAGAGCATGACCAGCGTGACATCGGAGCGGAAGGGATCGAGGAAGAGCGTGTCGGCCTGCGGGACGACGATCATGTCGGATTCGTTGATTGCCTGCCAACCGCGGAGGCTCGCACCGTCGAAACCAAGCCCGTCCTCAAACGATTTCTCGTCCAGCATTTCGGCGGGGATCGTGAAATGCTTCCAGGTGCCGGGGAAGTCCATGAACCGCAGATCGATTGCGGTGACTTCCTTTTCGCGGATGAAAGCGAGCACTTCGCGAGGCGTCACGGCGATCTCTCGACGGAGGAACAGACTGCGGACGGGAAGAGTCGATCCACGGCAATTGTATAGAACCCGGCAATCCAACGCCAACTTCGCCAAGCGTGTTATAATCACGCAAGTCCACGGAGAGCGCATCATGTCGCGGGCAGTTGTCGATCCGGCTGAGCTTCGCCGCTTCGCCACCAATCTCAAACGGTTCAACGCCGATCTGCAGAGCAATCTGGCCGGGTTGCATGGCCAACTCATGGCTCTCGGAGACACGTGGCGCGATCAGGAGCACGATCGCTTCAAGGCCGAGTTCGATGCGACCATTCAGGTGGTGGACCGCTTCATCGAGGCGGCGAGCTTGCACATTCCGTTTCTGATGCGCAAAGCTGAGCGCATCGAAGAATACCTTCAGCAGCGGTGAGCCATGCAGGCTGATGTCCGCTCGATTCAGGCGATCCGCGACTGGCTGGCGACGCTCTCGGAGTATCGCGAGTCGGCGAACGGCACACTCACCGGTGTGGAGATGGAGATCCGTCGCGGCCTCGACTGGGTCGAGGAGCAGGGCCGGCTCTGGGCAAAAACGATCAAAGATGTTGAGCAGGATCTCTGGCAGGCGAAGCAGGATCTGAACGCGCGGAAGTCGCCCAACTGGGACGGTCGCGAGCCCGACACGACCGTGCAGGAGCGGGCCGTGCGGCGCTGCCAGGCCCGGCTCGAACACGCCGAGGAGCAAAAGGCAAAGTGCCGGCAGTGGCTGCAGAAGTTACCAACACTGATCGATGAAACCTACCGCGGCTCGGCGAATCGGCTGAGCTTGTTTCTCGACGGGGATCTGGCCCGGGCGACCGCACTGCTGGGCAAGCAGGTGCAGAGTCTGGAAGCGTATGCCGGGATGCGGCCCGACTTTGCCCCCACACCGGGGAGCAGCACATGAAATTCGGTGCCAGTCGCAGCCAGCTTTACGATGCTCAAAAAGTGGCACGGGCCCGCTGGGAGGGCACGGAGGAAGTCTGGGCCGACGCCGCCCGCAAGGACTTTGACAGCCAGACATGGGAACCGCTCGACCGCTGCGTATCGGATCTGCTGCGGGCGGTCGATCAACTGAGCGTATTCTTTGCCCAAATCCGCCAGGAATGCGAACATTCATGAACCGCAACACTCTTTCGCGAGCCACGTCGATGCCCGATAGCCTCTTCGAAGTCGAGCGTGCGTCGCTGGCGAAGCTGCAGCGACTGGTGACGGAGCGAGCGGAGGCGGAGGCCCGCATCGCTAGCACGTGGCAGCAGTCTGCGGACGAGGCGGAGAAGGAGGTGGCCCGTGCCCGCAAGCAGATCGCCGTCAGCCGCAAACGGGCCGTGGACGAGGAGGAGGATCTCTACGAGTCCGCCGCGGCGGGGATCGTCAGCCGCTACGACGCCCGGCAGACTGCCGCGGATGCCAAGCGCATCGCCGACTTGAACCTTGCCCTCGTGCGGTTCGAGGAGGCGAACGAGAAAACCCGCGGGGCCTACAAGGAACGGCTTTGGACCATCGACTCCTTCTTCGAGGCGACTGAGAAAGAGATCAACGATCTGCTGCAGGCTCAGCTTCGCAAAGCGGATGCGGGGAAGCGTCGTGCGGATTCCGCGTGGGTCGGTGTCGATCCCATGCTCAAGCGCGTCAAGCTCACCCGCGAAGATATTGCGTTCGAGGAGCGGCTGCTGCCCGCGCCGACGGAGACCGACCCCGACGGCTACATGGTCAAGAAGCTCGAAGAGCTCGAGCGTGCCGGGGAGCAGGTGGAGAAATCCCTGCTGCCGCGGCTGCTGGGACCGCTGGCGCGGTTTTTCGCGAAGGGGCAGATCCGCCGGCGGGGGAGTGCGTTTGGTGTACACGACGCGGAGGCGCGGCGGGCGATCCGGCTATTGCAGGAATACGCCCGCAAGACCTTCGACCGTGCCAAGACCGATCTCACGCGGCAGAATGCCAACGATAAGAAACGGACCGATGATCACTTTCAGCCGCTGCTGGCTCAGATTCAAAAGACGAAGGAGAGCGAATTCGAGGCGATCGAATCGGATCACGACGACAAGACCAATCAGATTGTGACCGACCGCCAGACCGAGACGCGGGCGACCGATGTCAAGCATGACGCTGTCATGGCGACACTGTCGGAGAAGTTCGACACCGAGGCAAAATCAGCCGAGGTGATGTATCAGACCAAGTGGAACGATGCCGCAACTCAGCGCGATCGCGACTTCGACAACATGGCCACCGAGTGGCAACGTGGCTTGGCCGAAGTGAACGCCACAACCCAATCGCTGATCGCATATGGCTCAGAACACTTCCCCGAATGGAGTGCGGTGCAGGACGATTCGTGGCCGCTGCCGGAGAGCGTGCCGGATGGCATCCGCTACGGCAGTCTGAACGTAGACATGTATTCGCTGCCGGAGGGCGAGCCGATCGACGCCCGGCTGACGCCCGCGGAACCAGTGCGGGCCATCGTACCGGCGTACCTGCCGTTCCCCGACAAGGCCAGCGTGCTGCTCAAAGCCGCCGACCTCGGCCGCGTGAATGCGATTCACGCCGTGCAGGCGATCATGCTGCGGTTTCTGACCGGGCTGCCGCCGGGCAAGGTGCGGTTCACAATCATCGATCCCGTGGGCCTCGGCGAGAACTTCGCCAGCTTCATGCACCTCGCCGATGTCGACGAAAAGCTCGTCGGAGCCCGCATCTGGACCGAACCGCGGCAGATCGATCAGCGACTCACCGACATGACCGAGCACATGGAAAATGTGATTCAGAAGTATCTACGGAATCAGTACAAGAGCATCGAGGATTACAACAAAGCCGCCGGCGAAGTGGCGGAACCGTACCGCGTGCTCGTGGTGGCGAACTTTCCAACGAACTTCACGCCCGATTCGGCCCGGCGATTGATCAGCATCATG
>JBGSSZ010000598.1:0-1710 GCA_041736785.1 Limnoglobus sp. | reverse complement strand
CGACCTGCAGCGTCAGTCCCATGGCGACCGCGGCATCGAAGGCGTTGCCGCCGCGCTCAAGGATGCCGAAGCCGACGGCGCTCGCGATCCAGTGCGTGGAGGCACAGACGCCGAATGTGCCAGCGATCTCAGGGCGGGTGGTGAAGCGCATTGCTGTTCCTGACCTAGTCTCCGCGGGGGTCGAGCGCGTCGCGCAGGCCGTCGCCGAACAGGCTAAAGCCGAGCACGACGAGGAAGACCGCCGAGCCAGAAAAGATCGCCGTCACGGCGCCTGCTCGAGGAAGCTCTTCGCGGTGTTGATCATCGAGCCCCAGGACGGAGCCGGCGGCTGCTGGCCGAGCCATGATCAGAAGCGCGGCAACAAGATTGCCGTCCCTCGCCGGCGATCTGCCGGTGCATGGAGCGCCCGACTCATTCGCAGCCGTCGTGGTTTGCGACGACGCGGTCGCTGGTCGTGCACACCGCACCACCTGCATCGCGCTCGCCAATGTAGCATTGCACCAGGAGGCAGTTCGCTGAGGCATTCGGACGACACCTTCCTCACTCTGTGGCGGGAGGGCAAGTGCATCATGGCGATCCGGGCGGTGGCGGCGGGTCGCTTTGGCGTTTCGGTGTCGTCGGTGATCCCTTGGGCGATTATGAAGGGGGACTTGTGCCCTTGCCCTCCGAGCGGCAGAAGGCGCCGAAGATGTAGGCCCAGCGTCCCCGGTCGCTCGCCAAGTCGGGCCCAGCAGCTACACGATCCGAGCCTGCTCGGCTGGGAGGATTCCGCCGAAGCGGAATCGAGATCGGCATCAGTATGTCAATTCACCGCGGCCAGCGTACCAGCCGACGACGGCTGGATGCGATGCGACGTTTCCAACCACGGTCTTGAGCCGGGGAAACCGGTCAAAGATGTCCGCGGGAATGTCTTCGAGTCTGCCGCTGCTGATTCGGCGCTCCACGATGTAGAGTTTGACATCGACGACATTTGGTCGGGTGCCGCCGACGAACGGCGCATCTCCAATCTGCCGGTCAACGCAGTTGCCCCAGAGCGGAATGTAGTCCGAGGCGAGCCGCCGCCGGGCAGCCTTCCTTTCCGCAACATCATCCATGCGAAGCGTTGGGGAGATCCGGTGTCGCAAGTCCTCCGCCGCATCCATCAACGCATCGTGCCGGGCAGCCTCGAAGGGGTTCTCCGGGTGAAGGCCGTAGAGCCGCCCGATGAGACGCAGGATCGCATTGCTCTGTGCGAAGCGGCCGCGGCCCTCCACGTCGAGAACGGGCACTGCGCCGAAGGGGAGGTCGGGCTTGAGCGACGCGAAGGACGCGCGATCGACTCGATTGTCCTCGAACGGCACTCCTGCCAACGCGAGGGCGAGGCGGACCTCCTCGCCCCGACTGTCGGCAAAGTCAAAGTATGTGACTTTCAGCTGCGCCATGTGCGACCCTCACCGCTCTCTCCGCCCGGAGGCTTAGACGCAGCTGACCTCTCCAGTCCAGCCGAAGCTCGTGTGGCAGGCTCCTGGCGAACAGTCCCGCGGCGGCTTCCGCTCCCTGCGACCAAAGCAGGCCCGCCCGCGCCGGCCATTAACAGGCCGCTGAAAAACCGGGGCCTCGACGCGCGTTGAGGAACGTGATTCCTGCTTTCGACGGAAACAGCGGGGAAGACGATGCGCGGCACGGACAAGATCAGCGGGTCTCTCTTCAGCTATGTCGATATCGAGGACC
>JBGSSZ010000588.1:0-12788 GCA_041736785.1 Limnoglobus sp. | reverse complement strand
CCTGCAGTTCGTCGTAGACCGGTTGAATGGTTTCGGCTTTGGGGCAGACCCGCTTGCTGCCGTCGATTTCGAGTTCGAGCCCGCCGGAGCCGGCATACGTGCAGCGGCTGAGTGCGACAAGACGCTTGAGCTCGTCGAGTGGTCGGCCGCTGATGAACGCGAGATGCACCCGCGGCAGCTTGTGCAGCGTGTTCAGACGCGAGCGCATGACGTGGTCGAGCCGGGCCAGGCTCGGATGCCGCACAATCGGGGTCAGCGTGCCGTCGTAATCGAAGCAGAGTGTGACCGGGCAACCGCTGTGGTATTCGCTCGCGATTCTCTGGAGCGCATCAGGGAGTTTTTCAAGCTTCATAGTTCAAGAGCCTGCGACCATCAGTGAGGTCAAATCAATGGAGGTCTGGCGGGCGATCATCGCCTGAATTTGCACATCCGTGATGCTGAGAACATCGGGCTGCTCGGCGTCGGCACTGGGCTCGACCAGTTTACCCACTTCCGAGAGCAACATACCGGCCCAGCGGAAGATATTGTGCGTCGCCACCTGGGCTCGCATCTTCCGCATCCGCCGCTTCTGTTCTTCTGCCGGCATCGTCAAAGCCCCCAGAAGGGCATCAGCCATTTCGTCGACATGGAACGGATTCACCAGGCAGGCCTCGGAGAGTTCGCGGGCTGCACCGGTAAAGCGGGACAGGACTAGCACGCCCTGCTCGTCGTCGCGGGCCGCGACGAATTCCTTGGCGACGAGGTTCATCCCGTCGTGCAGCGCACTGACCACACACCCGGCTGCGACGCGGTAGAGCAGAGTGATGTCGTGGGGTCCGACGTTCTCATTCAAAAAGACGATCGGTTGCCATGTGTCGCTGCCGTACTTGGCGTTGATATCGGTACTGAGCCTCAGCACTTCGTCGCTGAGATCGCGGTACGCTGCGAGACTGGTGCGGCTGGGCGCACCGACCTGCAGGAAGTGGAAACGACCAATCCACTCGGGTGACTTCTCGAGCATGCGGTCGAGAGCCCGCAGGCGTTCGGGAATGCCCTTGGTGTAGTCGATGCGGTCGACGCCAACGAGCAGGGGTCGGTCGCCGAGGTTGTAGCGTTCGCGAAGTGCCGTTTCGCGGAGCGGCCAGCAGTCGCCGAGATATTCCGCTGCGAGGTTCGGGTCGACGCTGATCGGAAACGGCTTCACGCAGGTCCGGTGCTCGTGACGTTCAATGGCGAAATGTTCACGGTCCAAGCGGCACTCGAGCAATCGGTCGACGGTCTCGAGGAAATTGTTGCAGTGATACTGGGTGTGGAACGACAGCAGATCGTTGGCTAGCATGCCTTCGAGGATCTCGTTCGCCCACGGGCAGACGCGGAAAGTCTCGGGGTTCGGCCAGGGGATATGCCAGAACTGTGCGATCACCAGATCGGGCCGCCGCTCCTTGAGGATCTTCGGCAACAGGGCGAAATGGTAATCCTGCACAAAGACCAGTGCCGGGCCGTCTTGCGCTTCCTCAAGTACGGCCTCGGCAAAGTGTTCGTTGACGCGCTGGTAGGCGTCCCAGTGAGCGGGCTCGAAGGTCGGCCGACGGTAAACCTGATGGCAGAGTGGCCACAGGCTGCTGTTGGCAAAGCCGTCGTAGTAGCCCGCTTCCTCCTGAGGCGTCAGCCAGACGCGGCGGAGGGTGTAGTTTTCCTCATCGGGTGGCACACGGACGCGACCGTAGCAATCGGCGACAGCGCGGTCGGCATCACCAGACCCATGCGCGACCCAAGTACCACCGCACGCTTGCATCACGGGATCGAGTGCCGTGGTCAGTCCGCCGGCAGGTCGCATCCACTGAATCTCGCCATTGTGGTGGCGGTTGATGTAGGGTTCGCGATTCGCCACGACGATGAGCTTCGCCCCGCCGAGTCGCGTCTGTGCGACCTCTTCCAATCGTTCGCGAGTCCAACTCATGACGAACCCTCCCTGGGCAATCCTCACTCTAAGACAAAGGCAAAGCGGGTGCCAATCGCTGATTCTGCGCCCGCCTCAGAAGTGCATGCACAGCCAACACGATGCGGTGTTCCACGTCCGCGGACTTAACCCATGCAGGGAGCGGGGGTTTGCCATCGCTGAGTTCCAAGTCGTGGGACACTTGAATCGAAATGTGCTAGGTTTTCAAAAGGATACCATGACCGCTGCTATTGGCAGAGTCTTTGCTCAAGGCATAACTTCACACCGCGAAAACGTACAAACATTGCACGACTTGTTCAGATTCTGAACAGTCCGGGGACGCCCACATGAGGCCACGTTCACTGAGCCGACTGGCGGCACCCTTTGCGGTCCTCAGCGTGCTGCTGTTAATCTGTGCGATTGGTGCGGCATGGACCATCCGCGATCTGCAACAGCGGACCTCTGGACCAATCGCGCAGAGCGTCGCCAGCATGACCGCGGCTCAGGAACTGGAGATCAGCGTCCGCGAACTCTCCTCCTATTTCAATCGCTACCTCATCACCTACGACAAGCAGTATCTGGAGCCGGTGCCGGCAATCCGCAAGCGCATCGATGCCGCGTTGCAGCGTGCTGAGAACGCAGCGACCAGCCCGGCGGAAATCGCACTCGTGCAGCGCATCCACGCCGGCTTCGACCGCTTCACCACACGCTACACTACCATGATCGAACTCGCACCCAAAGAAGGTGTCTACGCGGTGATCGCCAAGGAGATCGACCCGATCCTCATCAAGGAGATCCTCGAGCCGACGCACGAATACATCCGCTTGAACGAGGGTTTGCTCACACAGGCCAGCGAAACGAACCAGGAGCTTGCGGACCGGTTGACGTTCGGACTGGTGATTCTCGGGCTCACCGGTGCCAGCGGCGGCGTGCTCGGGGGCATCGTCATCGCAGCCGCGATCCGCCGCAACCAGTTGCGGACAGAAGATCAACTTCACACAACGGCCGAAGAACTCGACCGTGCCGTGCATCACGAACTCGACACGACCAAGACTGGGGATGGTCTGGCCCGTGTTGCGACCTCGGCCACCGCAGTGCTCAAGAAGTTGCGCCAGACCGAGCGCAATGCGCTGCGGGCGGAGCAACTCGCGTGGGTCGGCCAGATGGCGGCGGGGATCGCGCACGAGATACGCAATCCGCTCATGGCGATCAAACTGCTGGTGCAGGCCACGGTCGAGCGGCAGGGTGACTCCCTGTTCAAGCCCCGCGATCTCGAAGTGCTCGAAGAGGAAATCATCAGGCTGGAGCAGATTGTGAGTGGCTTCCTCGATTTCGCCCGACCGCCACGGCTCGAGCCACGAATGGTCGATGTGGGAGAACTGATTGAGCGGACCGTCTGCAATGTGCAGGCCCGGGCCGAGCTTCAGTCTGTCGCCATCCACATCGAACCTACAACCAGTGACAGCACCATTTCCGTCGATCCCAACCAGTTCCGGCAGGTCGTGTACAATCTTCTGTTCAACGCGATGGATGCCCAGCCGCATGGGGGCTGCATCACGATCCGCCTGGCGATGAAGCCGAGCGCGAATGGTGAGCCGGCGTTTCGGGTCGAATTCCAGGACGCGGGTCCGGGGCTGCCGGCGGATCTCGGCGAGCGGATCTTCGAGCCCTTCGTCAGCACCAAGGAAACCGGGCTCGGGCTCGGGCTCTCCATCTGTCGCCGCATCATCGAGACACATGGCGGGCGGCTGACCGCACACTCGCGCCCCCAAGAAGGCAGCACCTTCACACTCGAACTGCCTGCCGCCTGAAGGAGGCTCCGTGGCCACTCTGCTCATCGTCGACGACGAACCCAACGTGCTCTACTCGCTGCAGACCGGCTTGCAGACGGAGCACCTGAACATCCTCACCGCCAAGACCGCACGCAAGGGGCTCGAACTGCTGCAGAGCGATCGGCCCGACGCGGTGATTGTCGATGTCAAGCTGCCCGATCTGTCCGGGCTCGAACTGTTTGAGAAGATCAAGGACTTCGACGAGCGGCTGCCGGTGATCGTCATCACGGCTTATGCGACGACGGAGACGGCGATCGAGGCGATGAAACGGGGCGCCTTTGAGTATCTGCTCAAGCCGGTCGATCTGCACTCGCTACGGGATGTGGTGGCGAAGGCGATTGAGATCCGCCGCATCCGCACGGTGCCGACCACGCTGGGGGAATCGACGCCGGCACCGACATCGGATCAGATCGTCGGTCGCTCACCTGCGATGCAGGAGATCTACAAGACCATCGGGCGCTTCGCCGGACAGGAAATCTCCGCACTGATTCTCGGCGAGAGCGGCACGGGCAAGGAACTTGTCGCCCGGGCCTTCTACCAGCACTCCAAGCGCAGCGATCGGCCATTCATCGCTATCAACTGTGCGTCGATCCCCGAGACACTCCTCGAAAGCGAACTCTTCGGCCACGAGAAAGGTGCGTTCACCGGTGCGGATCGCCAGCGTATCGGCAAGTTTGAGCAATGCGACGGCGGCACGCTCTTTCTCGACGAAATCGGCGACATGACCCCGGCCACGCAGGCCAAGGTGCTCCGCGTGCTGCAGGATCAGGCCTTCGAGCGCGTCGGCGGCCGCGAAAGCATCCGCACGGATGTCCGTATCGTCGCCGCGACCAACCAGAACCTTGACACACTCGTCGAAGCGGGCCGCTTTCGCCAGGATCTGCTCTACCGGCTCAACGGCGTCACGCTCCACCTCCCCCCGCTGCGGCAGCGGAAAGAAGACCTGCCGCTACTGGCCCGGCACTTCATGGCCCTCGCCAGCGTCAAGCTCGAAAAAGCGGTCCGCCACATCAGCGACGACGCCATGCAACTGCTGCAGGACCACTCCTGGCCCGGCAACATCCGCGAGTTGCAGAACGTCATCCGCTTTGCCGTGATCCAGACGATGGGCGAGACGATTACCCCCGCCAGCCTGCCGAACACGCTGCGGGGACTGTCAGTGCCTGAGCGACCCGATCACCACGGCGGCTTCGACGTGGCTCTCTACGTCCAGAGCCTGCTGGCCGAGGGGACCGACGGCATCCACCGCAAGGTGCTGCAGGCCGTCGATCGCATTGTTTTCAAGGAGGTGCTGGAGCATGTGCGGGGCAATCAGGTCCAGGCCAGCGAGCTACTGGGGATCTCCCGGACCACGCTACGCAACCGGCTGCAGACACTGGAGACCGAGCCGGCGGACCATAATTGACCATTATTTGTACAGCGGGATAGTTTTTGCACAGATGCGGTTCAAAATATCTTGAAAAAACAAGTCAGTTCGCGTCATGTTCGGCTAGGCAGCCGGATTCATTCAAGTTACAGCATCGGTCGTTCAACCACTGAAAACTCGATCTCCGGAAGGATCAGAGAATGTTGCCTTCACTTCTGCGGGCGGTCGCCCTGATACTGTGTCTGAGCGGTCTTACCGTGCTTCAGGCTGGTGAGATCCCTGTTGCGTGGAGTTATCGCAACCCACTCAATGAAATTGCCTTTCCTGACGGCGTGAGCGGGGGCGTCGCCTTCCCGAACACAGAGTTCCAATCCTTTGCGGGTGATCAGAAGATCCTCGCGACGGTGCTGTCGTCGTACTCGCTGGCCCAGCGGGGTGAGCCGGATGTCTACCGCGAGCATGCCTATGAATTCGCCGTGGAAATCCGCGACGACGCCAGCAAGGAATTGGCTCGACTGGATTTCCGCGGCATCCTCAGCGGGGAACTCTGGCAGACCGGCTCGGATCTCCGCAACGAGTTCCGGGGCAGCACGACCCAGACGGCGCTCCTCGGCGGCAACCTCTACACCGTTTCGCTGGTCGACTACCTGGCTCCGCAAGGCTACGGCGACGAGCTTGCAGGAGGCATCACCGCCAGCGTGAGGATTGGCAGCGACGGCGAGGTCGTCACGCCTGTGGAGCCGCCGACGAACACGACACCGGAGCCTGCGACACTTATGATGGCCTTTGTGGGTTTGGCCGGCACGGGCGTCATTCGCTTCCGCCGGAATCGCAACAAGGCTGACTGATGCTCGACACGCTGACGCTTCTCGGTGGAATCCTCTGTGCCTTTGCGGGTGGTGAACTCTTCCTTCGCGGAGTGCTGGGCGTCTCGGCTTGGCTCCGCATACCCAAAGCCGTCACCGCCGCGACCCTCGCGGCGTTTGCCACGTCCAGCCCGGAAGTCTCGGTCGCGGTCAACGCCGCCCTCGCCGGGACACCACAGATCGCTCTCGGCGACGCTGTCGGCAGCAACATCGTCAACATCGGTCTCGTGCTCGGGATTGTGCTCTGCATCGGGCGCGTGTCGTTTGAGTGGAAAACCAATCTCCGCGAATGGCTCTTCGCCCTGCTGATTCCCTTTCTGCTGATCGTGTTCCTGGCGGATAGTGAGTTCAATCGGATGGAAGCCGGGCTCTGTCTGAGCCTGTTTACGCTGTGGCTGCTGCTGGCGTTGCGTCAGGCCCGGCGGGCGCGGACGCAGATTCCGAGGACCCTGACGCGGAAGCAGGAGGTCACTGCGGTGGTCTACGCCGTCCTCGGACTCGGCACGCTGATTCTGGCAGGAAGTCTGATCGTCACTGGGGCCTCCGCCATCGGTACGCGGCTCGGTATGGATGCTTTCCTGATCGGGGCTACCATCGTCGCGCTCGGCACCTCGGCCCCCGAACTCGCCACCGCGGTCGTCGCCAAACTCCGCGGGCACGACGAAATCGGCGTCGGCACGCTGCTCGGCAGCAACATCTTCAACTGCCTCTTCGTCACCGGAATCACAGCATCAATTGCACCCTTCCGCGAACCCGTCGTTCATGTGCTGTCGAGCCTGCTCTTCGGTGTGGTGCTGGTGCTGGCTCTGATCCCGCTCCGTCATCGCATCCTGCCGCGTTCGCGGGGAGTTGTGCTGCTGGTGATCTATGCTCTGTCCGTGCTGGCCGCGTGGTACACACAGCGAGCGATCGCTAATCCCTGATGCGGATATTGCGAAACTCGATGTTGCCGGCTCGGCATTGGAGTGAGATGGGTGCCTGCCCGCCGAAGAGTCCGGGATGCCGTTCGCGGAACATTTTGCGTTCGGCAGAGTCGCTGAAGTCGCGTTCGTTGATCGCCTGCCGATTCTCCTCCACCGAGACGCGGCTGTTGCGGACGACGATCGTGAGCGTGTTCCACTGGCCTGGCGGGTTCGCCGTGTGTGCGAACGCAGGCTGGATTCCGAAGATGGAACCGTGTCCGAATTTCGCGGCGTTTTGGAACGGATTGGGACGGGAGACCTCGCCGAGCTGGATTTCGAGTCCGGGCGAATTCCCCGTCGCGAAGAGCACGATCCCGGCATCGCCACCCGGGCCCAGCAAGCGATAGTCGAGACGAAGCTCAAACTCGCCGTATTGGCCTTCGCTGATGAGATACTCTCCCGGTCCGTTGTCCGGACTGGCGGCGAGCACACCATCGGCCACGATCCAGCGTTTGGTGGTTTGCTCCTTGAACGGCACCCAGCCGGTGAGATCCTTGCCATTGAAAAGGGGCGTGTAGGGATCTACGACTGGTTTTGGGTTCGTCGACCGCTTCGGTACCTCGGCAGCAGACGCCGGCGTCTTGCTGCCACCGGAGTAGATCGCGACCAGCACGACCAGTACTGCGAGAGCCACTGCCCCGGCAACCCAGAGCCAGACGGGCATCTCACGACGCGGCAGTGGAGTTCGCGAGGTGTGCCCACCCGTGGTGCCGGGCCCGTCGGTTTCAAGGGCCGCCCAGGTGTTGTCGGTCTCGGTGATCGCCAGGGCCACGAACGCAGGTTGCTCTGCAGTGCGCGGCCGCGATTCGATCCGCTTGAGTTCTTTGACCACGTCTCTCGCGCTCGCGGGTCGCTCGGCGGGGTCTTTGGCGAGCATCGCATCCACGAGGCGGGAGAGTGCTTCCGGGACGTGTGGTGCCGCGACGATCAACGGTACATGCGGTACCGTGGTGAGTGCGACGACCGTGTTCAGGGCCGAGTCGCCTTTGAACGGCACCACACCGGCGAAGAGCCGATACAGCACACCGCCGAGGCTGAACAAATCGCTGCGGGCATCGACCTCACCGCCGCGGGCCTGCTCCGGGCTCATGTAGGCAGGCGTGCCCACGATCGAGCCTTCGATGGTGCCGGTGGGGGATTGTGCGGGCAGGCGGGCGAGCCCGAAATCGATCAGACGCACGCGCCCTTCGGGAGCTTCGAGCCAGATGTTGTTCGGCTTGATGTCGCGGTGAATGACATTGTGTTCGTGCGCCGCCTGCAGACCGGTCGCGACTTCCCGGGCCAAGTGCAGCATCTGAGCGAGCGAGAGTTTATTCCCCGAACACAGGTAGTCTTCGAGCGTGGAACCCTGCAGATATTTCAGCGCGATGTAGGGTGTGCCGCCTTCTTCATCGACCTGATAGATCGGCACGACGTGATCGTTTTCGACTGCGGCGAGCGCCCGGGCTTCGCGTAGAAAGCGGTCGCGGGCCTGCGGCTTGGCGAGGTACTTCGGCAGCATCACCTTGAGCGCCACCTTGCGGCGAAGCTTGGGGTCGACGCCGAGGAACACGACGCCCATGCCCCCTTTGCCGATGACGCGGATGACCCGGTACGGCCCGAGCGAACCGAGGTCGGTAGACTTTTGCGGCGGCCCGAGCACCACGCCAGCGGTCGTCTCCAGTTTCGTCGTCTTCCCCGCCATCACCGCTGCGGCCTCAAGGTTGCGTGTACTCTAGACCATACCCGATGAGAGCCGGATGTGATCCTGATGAATGTCAGAAGTAGCGACGATTCTCGGCGCTGATTAGTTCTTTCGTCGACTGAGTACTGAGATTTGCGCGAAAGTGCCCGGCGGAATCGTTGCAGTTTCACAACGTCAATTGCCCGATGTAATCGCTGACGCCCGCTTCCAGGGATGTGCCCGGCGAGTCACAGCCGGCGGTGCGCAACTTTGTCATCGTGGCCTGCGTGAAATTCTGATACTGCTTCGCCAAGTCTGCGGGCATGTCGGTGTAGGAAATCTTCGGCTCGAGCTCCATCGCGGCAAACACCGAGGTGGCGAGATCGAGGAACGACCGCGCCTGACCGGTGCCGCTGTTGAAGAGACCGCCCGCGTGGTCGTGCCGGGCCAGCCAGATCAGGTGATCGACGCAATCGCGGACGTAGACGAAATCGCGAAGCTGCCCGCCATCGGGATACTTTGGATCGGTGCTGCGGAAGAGTTTCATGCCGCCGGTGGCGAGTATCTGCTTCCACGTCTGCAGTGCGACGCTCGCCATGCGGCCCTTGTGGCTCTCACGCGGGCCATAGACATTGAAGAATTTCAAACCGGCCCAGCGTGGCGGCGTCTCGGACTGCTCCATCGCCCAGATGTCAAAATCATTCTTGCTCCTGCCGTAGAGATTCAGCGGCTTCAACTCGCGGGGCGGGATGGCGTCGTCGAATCCCTGTCGCCCATCGCCGTACGTCGCGGCACTGGAGGCATAGAGAAACGGTTTGCGATGTGCGGTACACCAGCGCCAGAGCGTCTGCGTGTATTCGATATTGTTTCGCTGCAGGTAGTCCCAGTTCTGCTCCGTCGTCGCGCTGCAGGCACCGAGGTGATAGATCGCGTCCGGGGCGACGCGACTCGTCTGCAGGTCCGCCAGGAACTGCTCGTGGTCCATGAACACGAAGCGCGACAGGCCGACGAAGTTGGCCGCTTTGTCAGCCGTGAGCGGGTGATCGACGAGCAGCAGATCGGCCCCTTCGCTGCGCAAGCGCTGTGCCAGATTCGCACCGATAAACCCCGCGGCACCGGTGACGGCGATCATGGCTGCACTCCGTCGTTGGTGACGACGAGTATGTCGGCGTTGCGACCGTAGTCGTAGTGCCGTGCTGCGATACGGTGCGGGCCCGCGGTCGGCGCGATCTTCTCCTCCCACGTCTTCGCCGGCACAAAGAGATACCCCGGTCGCGGCATCGCCAAAAAGTCCACCGCTGCCTGAACCGAATACATCCGCTCGACCCGTCGCTCGGCATAGAACGTCACGCTCTCCTGCGTGTAGTCCAGGCTCGCCAGGCGGATGTCGCGCTCCGGTTGCTTGGCACCCGAATCCATCACCAATGCCTTCGGCCCCTTGGCGGCGTCGACGATCATCGACGGGAACGCAGCCAGGATCGCCATGAACACGACTGACACGATGGCGAACGTGGCCGGAATGCGCTCCCATTGCTTGCGTTTGAGGAAGAGTGCGACGGCGATGGCACCCCCGATCGGGATGAGGCCGAGTGCCGCCCACGGAGCCATGTCGGGGAGTATGCGAAGGCCTTTGAGATTGAGCGGGATCGCGCCGCTGGCGATGAGCAGACCGATCACTACGACCGCACCCGTGAGTGCAAGCCCGGTCACACCCGCGGGCATCACCCACCGCGCTACGGGGAAGGTGCCTTGAGCCCAGCGCTGCAGAAAATTCGCGGTGAGCAGGGCCAGTGCGGGATAGAGTGGTGCGATGTAGTTTGGCAGCTTGGTCGCCGCCAGCGAGAAGAAGACAAGATAGACGACGATCCAGCAGAGCAGAAAGCGGTTCGCCTGCGTGTTCTCATCCGCAGCCGGTGTGCGTGCGTCTTTGATCGCCAGCCACAGCGTCGGGCCGATCACCGCACTCCACGGCGCGAAGAACACGAGCATCGCCACCAGATAATAGAAGAATGGCCCGCGGTGGTTCTCCATGGGCGAGAGGAAGCGATTCATGTTTTCGTGGCCGATGAAGGCGCGGATGTAGGCTCCGCGCGTCTCCGTGGCGACGAGGATATACCACGGAGCCGCGACGAGGACAAACGCGACACAGGCCCAGATCATGCGACGGTCGAGGAGCGCCTTCAACCTGCGGTTCCACGCCAGATCGAGCACGATGACCAGCCCCGGCAGCGCGACGCCGGCAGGGCCTTTCGTGAGGACGGCGAGCGCCGCTGCGATCGCAGTGGGCACATACCAGCTTCGCCGGCCCTCCCGCGAACCGAACCAATAGAGCACCAGCGTGAGCGTGCTGAAAAAGATGAACGCACCATCGGGCGTGGCGGCCCGCGCGAGCTTCACAAACTCAAAGCACGACGCCAGTGCGAGCCCGCCCAGCAGGCCCACCCGCGTGCCGAACATGCGACGGCCCAACTCATACACGATCAGCAGTGTGCCCAGCGAAAGCAGCACCGACGGGAAGCGGGCGGCCCATTCGTTCACGCCGAACGCGGAGTAGCTGAACCGCTGCAGCCAGTAGAGCATGACTGGCTTGGCAGTGCGGAGGTCGTAGTTGAACGTCGGCACGATCCACGTGCCGGTCTCGAGCATCTCGCGGCCGCACTCGGCATTGACGCCTTCGTCCATGTCCCAGAGCGACATCGAGCCGAGGTTCGGCAGCGTCATGAGTGCGTAGACGCCTGCCAGCAGGGCGTAGTGAGCGATGCGATGATTCATGATTTCACGACCTTCCCGCCGAACGCCAGCAGGGGCAGGCCGTCCTTGGCAAACGTGTGCAGTGACTTCGCCAGTTTGGGATCGAGCACGTCGTCATCCTCCAGCTTCCGGACCACCACATAGCTTGTGAGCTTCACCCACGTCAGTGTGTCGGGATCGTCGACATGTTCAAACCCCTTGGGCGTGCGCTTGAGAGAGTTCTCGGTATCGAGTTCGAGTTGCTTCTTTCCAAGTGCTGTCACGACCCTGGCAAATGCTTTCGGATCGTCGGCAATCGCACTCCGCAGGGCGTGCAGATCCGCAGGCTCCGGCATGTAGTACCCCATCGCCACAAACGACGCGTCCGGCTCGAAGTGCAGGTACAGCATCCCCGCAGAGTGCTTCTCCCCGCTCGGCGTCAGCACCGCGCCGGCGTTCGTCTTGTACGGACTCTTATCCTTCGAAAACCGAACATCGCGGTTCAGCCGAAACAGCGACTTCTTCGCATCGCCCTGCAGCGGGAGTTTGTCTTTCTTGAACAGTTCCGTCAGCGTGATGAGCAGTTGGCTCAGCGGTTCTTTGACATGGCTCTCGTAATCGCCCCGATGCGCGTCGAACCACGCTTTTTCGTTGTGGGCTTTGAGTCCGCTCAGAAACGCGAACAGTTCGGGGCCAAAGCCCTGGAATTTCGTTGCCATGCCAGAGGCTACCCCGGCTACCGCTGTTCGGGCAAGTTCAAATCGGCCCGGCTACAAGTTCATTCGGCTGACGAGTCCGGCTGGATTTTGCCGGATCGCTGACACACCCAAGAGCGGCGCGATACTAAAGATGTTAGATTGAAAGCAGGACCGTTTTCCGAGGACCCTCTATGGCAACGCCCCGCGTATTTGTCGGTCTGGATGTCGGCGGCACCACGATGAAAGCGGGTGCCGTCAGCGACGAAGGCAAGCCGCTCGGCAAGCACGCGGTCCTCGACACGCACCCGGAGCTCGGCCAGGAGGCGGGCCTCGAGACTATGTGCGAGACGATCCGCCAGGCGGTCAAGTCGGCGAATCTCACGCTCGCCGACGTCACCGCAATCGGCGTCGCCACGCCGGGGCTCATGGACATCCCCGGCGGGCTGATCCTCGAACCGCCAAACCTCAAGCCCTGGCGAAACGTCCCGGTCCGCGATCACATCGCAGGCGTGTTCAAGCTCCCGGTCGCGTTCCAGAACGACGCCAACGCTGCGACCTACGGCGAGTTCTGGGTCGGGGCCGGCCGCAAGGCGAAGAGCGTCGCCATGTTCACGCTCGGCACAGGCGTCGGGGGCGGGATCATCGTCGACGACCGCATCATCGAGGGCTACTCCAGCCACGGCGGTGAAATGGGCCACCTCCGCATCGATCTCCCCGACAAGGGCCGCCTCTGCGGCTGCGGTCGCCGCGGCT
>JBGSSZ010000538.1:0-2000 GCA_041736785.1 Limnoglobus sp. | reverse complement strand
GCACGCGGCGAAGGTGGCGGGAGTCGCACCGGGCGAACTCGCCCTGGTAGCCGCTCACGCCTGGGACATTCACGGCGCAAGCCGGGCGGGACTCGTCACCGGTTGGGTCAGCCGTCTGGAGAAGCGCTTTTCTCCGGCGATGAATCCACCCGACGTGACCGGGGATACTTTGATCGAAGTCAGTCAGCGATTGCTGGCGCTACCGCCGACAACCCGCCCGAGGCCGTGATCCGCAATTAGATATGCAAACCAAAAACCGACCTCGTGCTGGGAGTTTCGTCGCCTGCGGTCGGAGGCAAAATCGGCTTAACAGCAGTGCGTGCAGAAAGCGCCCGGCGAATCGGTGACGAACGTGCCTTGCATTGGGAAAGACTTCGGTCCGCCTGCCTGGGCCGGTTCGATGACGAGCGAACGCTTCACCTCGCCGCTGAGCGTGTCGATCTCGAGGAAGGTCGCATCGAGGCTCGCCATCATGTAAAAGTATCCGTCTCCGTCTCGCTTCCACGACGTATGCCCTTGCGTGCGTTTCTGCGCGGTCGCGTCCGACTTGCTGACTTCGATGTCCTTGATGCGCTGGTGAGTGGCGCGATCAAACACGGTCACGAAGCGCGCCGTGTGATTGATCGTGATGCCGAGGGACCGCCCGCCTGCGTCAATGAATCCCGTGTGTCCGTTGCCCGCGCCCGTCTGGATTTTTGTTACGAAGGCGAGGCTGTCTTTGCGCAGCACATACGTGAAGCCTTCTGCGGAGCCGCAATACACGAAGTCGCCAGCGACATCGACGTGGTGCCCGCCACTCGCTCCGAGTTGCGCGGGGTCCACGGGAAGAAAAGAGTGCGCTTCGACCGCGAACGATTCTCCAGCAGGAGCCAACCGCAGGACGGACGGCGGCACTTTTGCGAGCGGATTGCCTTCGCACATTCCGAAAAGAACCGATGAGCCGGCCGCTGGATCGGCGACGAGATGATGGCAGCTCGTGGGCGTGTTCAGCGTCCAAATCGGGTCGTCCACATAGAGCCGATGGAGGACAAGTCTGCGGCGGAGCCGGTCGATGATGAAGAACCGCTCGGCATCGACCCACCGCTCGTGGCCACTGGCAAGTGAGCCTCCGAAGTCTTCGATCTTTCCGGTCACCGCGTCGCCATAGGTGCGCAGGACGGTCCAAGTCTTCGAGTCGATGATGCTGGTCATCGGCTTGTTGCCGCCGGAGACGAGGATGAGGCCGGTCTGCGGGTGAATCGTGGACGAGCGGGGCGTGTGCGGGAGCGGGATCTTCGCCTGCGCGGTGAGGCTGCCGATCTCGATGGGAGTGATGGAGCTTTCCTTGCGCGTCGAAGCGATCACGAAATTGGTGCCCGCCCGGTCCACGGGATACGGCCCGAGGCCCGTCGGTACGCGGCATTTCAGGCACATCTTGTCCACATCGATGACGAAGACTTCGCTGCCGTCGGAATCGCCGTAGAATGCAAGGGTGCTCATGGTGCCAAGGAATAGGCGCGGCTATGGCGTGCCACAAGCCGCGACTGAATCCCGAAGAGCGCCGAACTTCAGCCTTTCAGCGCTGCGTGGATGGCGGCTTTGAGTTCCTCCTCGCTCTGTGTCTTCACGAGTTTTCCGAGCATCTTTTTGTCCTTGATCGTGCGCGATGAGCCTCGAATGAGCGAGTCCGCGGATGGCCGGACGAGGCAGGCGCCGGGGCGGCTAAAGCTTGCCTTCAAACTCAATCAGCCGCTCCAACGCTTCCGCGAAGTCTTTGAACGCTTCCGCCGGCAGCATGATCGTGTCGCGCCGTCCGCCCACGTCTTCGGTGATCTTGAGAAAACGTCCGCGTTGATTCTCTTTGAGATCGAGGAAGAATATCTTCCGCTCGATCATGATTTTTTCGGATGCGATGGGCGCGGTGTGGATGCGATCTGCAGGGGTGTTATTCATTGTGTGGAGGGTGGTTTGTTTTGGGAGTCAGGTTTTTGGCCGTGGCGGTGGAAGCGACGAGGACTCAC
>JBGSSZ010000526.1:0-2542 GCA_041736785.1 Limnoglobus sp. | reverse complement strand
CTTCACGCACCAACTCGAGCAGTCGCAGCAGGACACGGCCCAGCAGCGCGACATCGCCCGGGAGCAGACCCGCCAGGCTCGCGCCGCAGTTCAGGCCTTCCTGCGCGAAGTGACGAATGATTCCAAATTCCGCAGCACCACCTCGCCGCAACTCCGACAGAGGCTGCTGCACCTCGCCCGGCAATACTACGATCAACTGCCCGCTGAGGAAGACGACGCGCACGTGATCCGCGAGCGGATCGCGACGCTGCTGGACGGTGCCAAGCTGGCGGAAGTCCTCGGCGATGACGCCGAACGCGAACGCCTGATCCAGGACGCCGCGAAGTGGGCCGACCGACTCGCGAACGCTGAATCGGACGATGTGAGTTCACATCAACTGGTGGCGAACAGTTGGACGGCACTTGGCCTGCTGCGGATGCAGCGCGGCGATCAGGCCTCGGCTGCCAAGGCACATCGCAAGGCGATCCGCCTCCTCGAATCGGTCACACCCCAACCGGAGAAGCGCGATCGCCATGAGTCCTCGCTCGGTGCCTGCTACAACAATCTCGGCACATCGCTGCGCCGCGCCGGGCACCTGGAAGATGCCACGACTGCTCATCGCACGGCTCTGTCCATTCGCGAATCGCTGCCGCAGGGGATTCCCGATCACCGGAACATGGTGGCGCAAAGCCATCAAAACCTGGGCACGGTGTTTTTCAGCCAACAGCGATGGGACGACGCTTTCAATTGTTATGCCAAGGCTGCGGACATTCGCGTGAAGCTGACCACGGACAATCCCGCTCACGTGGACTACGCCACGGGTGCTTCGAATTCCCTGGAGTCACTGGCCCGCATCCATCGGGAAATGAATCAACACGCAGCATCCAAGGAGCAACTGCGTCGTGCCGAGTCGGTGCTGGCATCGTTTGATTCGCGACAACCCAACGTGGCAGTCATCACCTCGGCTCTGCAACGCGTCCGCAAACAATTAGCAGCGGATAGCTCTGATGTTGAAAAGATGCGATAAATACCAAAGTGATGAGACCGCAGTAGACATCGACCATCGTAACATACTCGATCCCGGTTCGGGCTGTTGTCGAATCGCAGCAGCGAAATCGCCCGCGAGGATCATCTTGAGTGCGACGGTGCGATTGGCCTGGATCTGCCGGGCTTTCAATACGACGCCCATGCCGCCGCGGCCGATCTCGCCGAGAATCTCGTACCCCGCGATCCGCGGAGCCGACATGAGCAGTGCCGACAGCGCACGCTGCTCGCTCGACTGCGCCACCGTCTGCGCGGCATCGCTGCTGTGAAAATCCCGCGTCTCATCGTAGGGCGATTCAGGCATGGCGTGCTTCGGCCGTGTGCGCGTTCAGTGGCGGCATTCTACGCCCCTGGCCCGCAAACTGGCAGCCCCACCGACGACGGTGCCGTCCACCACACCGCACGCTCAAAACGTCAAGCCATAGCGTTCTTCGAACTGCGCGAAATCGGTCGAACCGCTAATCGTCACATCACCCGGGCTCACAAAGACCGCGCCGCCGTCGATGGGCTTGCCAATCGCAACGAAAGCCGTGCTGCCGGTGATGGTGACGCCCGAGAGGCTCAGCGAGCCATTGGGAATGTAGATCGCGCCGCCGCCGTCGACGTCAGTAAAACCGTCTTCGAGTGTCAGATCGCTGAGAGTCAAGTTGCTCATCATGCTGGAATCGGTGGCAAAGATGCGGATGCTACTTGATCCTGTGATGATGCAGTTTGTAGCGACGGTTCCGGCGATCGACAGATCGCCTTTGATGTCTGGGAGCACATTAGAGAGCGTGATCGTGCGAGGAATGCTGAAGAATGTCGCGTCAAACTCAATCGTGTCAGGACCAGGATTGGCGTTAGCATCAACGATGGCTTGTCTAAGTGTAAGCGTTCCCGCACCGATTGGCGTATTGATGCCAAAGTTGTCTGTTTCAACGAGTACAGTGAACGAGCTCGGTGTGATGCGATCTTCCAAATGCTGTACCTGAATGCGCGATCTGACTTTATCTTTGTGACGAATGACTCGGGAGTTCATGTTCCGCAAAGCGAGGGCGGAGGTTTTCAGCATGTGTGTTCCTTGAAAGAGAAAGAGGTTTATTCCCAGGAAGCCGCCTGAGCATCATCTGGCACGCAGAGATTCCACCAAGAGGCTTGACTAATGTTCCGGCCCATAATGCGAACGCTGCCGTCCCCAACCCCACTTACCATGCCGGATGGGTGTGGCGTGTTGGCGCGTTTCCAGTCGGATTGTGCTTGAGGAATGCAAAACTGTGGCGGCTCCTGTGAAAGTGGGGAGGCAACTTGTGATCCTGTGAGACCAGGACCTGTAGTCCATTCATTCTCCGCCGCAGGTGTGAGGCCGTTCGGAAGAGCATAACGCTCGGCGAGGAAAAGAGTGTTAGACGCACCGTCTGGAATATTGTTAAGGCGATACTTATCAGCCTGTTGACCTATTGAGCTTTTAGGCTGTTGGTATTTCAAACTGCAAATCGATATCCCCCACACTGCGGGACCGTCTCGGCATCCCCGCCGCCGG
>JBGSSZ010000500.1:0-2091 GCA_041736785.1 Limnoglobus sp. | reverse complement strand
CCGAGGATCAGCAGTCCGCCGACAAACGCTTTCACATTCACAGCACGCCCTCCGTGGCTCAGAACAGCTTGAAATACCAGATGGCCCCTGCTGCGGCGAGGCCGAGTGCGATTGTGATCGCCAGCGGCAGTCGCCACATCGTCGTGTGGACCGCCGAACGCATACTCGTGTTCAGGATCTGCTTCAGGAAGCGTTTCTGATCGCGGTCCATCCTTCGCTCCTGCTGCCCGCACGACAGACTATCACAGGTGCCCGCGGTTTGTCAAGTTCAGCCGCCGATGGCGTGCATGGTCCGCAGCGGTTTCACGAATCGCGCGGAATTGATCTCATGCCCTTCCCACTTGGCCTGCACGCTGGCACGGATCGCGTCGGCCAGGGCCCCGGCGTCGCTTGTTCTCAGCAGCGGCTTCACGTCGGTTTCGTCGAGTGCAAAGAGGCAGTTGCGGAGCTTGCCATCCGCCGTGAGCCGCAGGCGATTGCAGCTTTTGCAGAAGGGCCGACTGACGCTCGCGATGATTCCGACGCGGCCGCCGCCGTCGGCATATTCGAAGTCCATGGCCGGCGCGTGCGGGTCGTAGTCTCTCGCCGGATTGAGCGCACCGACCTGCGTTTCGATGAGCTCGAGGATCTCGTGAGCGAAGAGCATCTTCTCGCGTTCCCAGGCGTCCGCGCCGATCGGCATGTATTCAATGAAGCGCATTTCGAAGCCGTGCTCGCGGCAGTACCGCGCCAACGGCACGACGTCGTGTTCGGCGAAGCCCTTCATCGCCACCGCGTTCACCTTGATGGGCTTGAAGCCAATCGCTTTCGCCGTCGCCAGACCGTGGAGCACGTCGTCGAGGCCGTCGCGTCGCGACAGGGTCCGGAATCGCTTTTCATCAAGCGTATCGAGCGACACATTGAGCCGCCGCAACCCGGCATCAAAGAGGGCCGCGGCATGATCTGCCAGCATCAGGCCATTGGTGGTCAGCCCGACATCGATAATGCCGGGAATTGCGACGAGCAGTTTGACGAGCTTGTCGAGTTGCTTGCGCATCAGCGGTTCGCCGCCGGTGAGGCGGATCTTGTCGATCCCGAGCGGAGCCGCGACCTCGACAAACCGAGCCATCTCCTCGAAGCTCAGCAGTTCCTCCCGCGGCAAAAATGTGACATCTTCCGGCATGCAATACACGCAGCGCAGATTGCAGCGATCCGTCACACTGATGCGGAGGTTGTTGTGTTTGCGGCCAAAGCCATCCTGAAGATTCATCATTGCGATGATCCACTGACCCAGATCTCATTCCCATGAGCGTCGTAGTCTTTTTTCCAAATTGGAACGATCTGTTTGAGTCGCTCAATGGCATACTGACACGCAGCGAATGCTTCTTTACGGTGCGGCGTACTGATCGCAATGGCCACGCTGACTTCACGAACTTCGAGCCACCCAAGGCGATGAACAATCGCAATGTCACCGATTGCCCACTTCTGACGGATTTCCGCTTCGATTTCGGCAAGCTTCTTCTCAGCCATCGGGGCGTATGCGTCGTAGGTAAGATACGCCGTCACGTGATCTCCGGTCAGATCGCGCACCGTTCCGAGGAAGAGCACCACGCCGCCGCAATGGCATTGCAGGACACTCTCAGTCAGTGCCTGATAATCGATCACGTCGCGGGTGAGTCGGGTCATGCTCGAATTATAACGATCCGCCGCTCACTGGCGGGATCACGGCGATTTCGTCGCTGGATGTCAAGTTCACGTCGTCTGCTGCGAATTCCTGATTGACCGCGATCAGACAACGGGGCAGGAGCGCGGCCAACGCCGGCACCGCAGCCGACAGCGCCTGGCGCAACGCATGGACGTTCGCACCAGTTTCCAAGTGCAGAGTCGCCCAATCGGCCTGAGCGAGGTCTTTTGCGGCGGCAAAAAAATGAACGGTCAACGTCATCGGCTTGGCAAACCGTGCGGGTGTTGCGGTTGGTGCTGCCTCGGCTGCGCCGTAAAACAGTCACTTACTCCACTTTACCGGCTGTGCCGGGTCGATGAAAGGTACGGATTGGATGCGGCGGGACATTCGCGGGCGGGTCGTGCTGGTCACTGGTGCCTCCCGCGGCA
>JBGSSZ010000487.1:0-3123 GCA_041736785.1 Limnoglobus sp. | reverse complement strand
CGGCATCGGCTCGTCGAACTCTTCCTCACCAAAGTGCTCGGGCTCGACTGGAGCGAAGTCGACACGGAAGCCGAGGCGCTCGAGCACGCCATCTCGCCCCGGCTGGAGCGGGCCATCGCCGAGCATCTGCAGGAGCCGCTCGAAGATCCGCACGGTCATCCGATCCCGAGCGCGAGCGGCGAACTCCCGCACCGCAATCTGCAGCGGCTCAGCGAATTTCAGGCGGGTCAAAGTGCGATCATTCGCGAAGTCGCCGACGACAACCCCGCCCGTCTGCGACACTGGCAGTCGCTCGGCTTCACCCCCGGTGCCCGCGTCGAGATTCTCAGCTTTCAGCCGCTCGACGATATCTTCGAGGTCCTCGTCGGCGAGCGACGGCATCAGGTGGGGAGTGAAGGACTTGCCGGGCTCCGCGGTGAACTCATTTCGTAAACACTCGGAAACACCGGAAAAACCGGCAGTGTCAGAAATCGCGGCGAACTGCACAGACTTTTCTGCTTTCTCAATGCACAAAGTTTGCCCGTTGAAAAATCGCGAAATAGGGTTGCCTGTCGACTCGCCCCCACCGAGTCCTCGGAGGCTTTCCGACCATGATGCAGATGCTCACTGGATACTGTGCTGTTCTCGCCATCGCGATGCTCTATTACGCATGGCGTGATGCGTTCGCTGTCAAATCCCGCCAGCGCGGCGTGATGAAGGACCGCGTCGCCTACATGCTCTGGATCGCCGCCAACCGCGCGGCCTGATCGTAAACAGTTACACTGCAAGGATGCTCAGCCCGCGCATCATTCCCTGCCTCGACGTCATGGACGGCCGCGTCGTGAAGGGGATTCACTTTCAATGCCCCCAGCACGTCTCGATTCCAAACAATGACGGTCCGTACGCGATCGTCTCGCCGATCTTGACGCGGTGACGATTCCGTTGGTCGCGAGCGGGAGTGCCGGTTGCCCGAAGCATCTGCCCGATGCGTTTGGTGTTGGTGCCAGTCGACCACTTGCCGCGTGCATCTTTCGCTGCGACGAATACAGTATCTCTGTCACGCCGCATTATCACTTAACCATGCCCTGAGGCCTGCACCATGTCCGATCAACCTCGCGTCGCCAAGCCTGCTGTCAAGTCCGCGGCTCCGCCGATCACCGTCCCCGAACCGCCGGCCCAGGATCCGAAGCGGCCGCCAAGCTCCGCCGAGGGCAAAGCGTTCTCGCCCATCCCCGGAATCAAAGACGGCAACGCGAGCACAGGGCCCTACTACATTCACGAATGGGGCGGACTGAAAATCGCGGACGCCATCAAGGGCGAGCCGAAGATCAATCAGCTTTTCCGCACCGTGATGCTGCACAACGGCTCCGACCTGCACCTCAAGGCCGGGCTGCCGGGGATGATCCGGTTGCGGAACCTGATCCAGAAGATGAACACGCCGCCGATCCCGCAGGAGCAGATGGAAAAGCTCTTCCTGGAGATCATGGATGAGAAAGCACTGACACAGATGAAGGAGCACGGCGGTGCGGACTTCGCGCACGTGGTCGGCGACGACGAATGTCGCTTCCGCGTGAACATGCTCAAGCAGCGCGGAAAGTATTCGCTCGTCGCACGCCGTGTGAATACCAGCATCCCCGACTTTGCCAATCTCGGCCTGCCTCCCAGCATCGAAAACCTCTGCCACTTCGATCAGGGGCTGATCATCCTTGCTGGCGTGACCGGGTCGGGCAAGAGCACCACGATCGCCAGCATGCTCGAGTACATGAATCAGCGCGAGGCCCTGCACATCCTGACCATTGAAGACCCGATCGAGTTTGTGTTCGCCGACAAGATGAGCGTGATCAATCAGCGCGAAGTGTATCTGGATGTGAGCGACTGGCACATCGCGCTGAAGCACGCCGTGCGCGAAGACCCCGACGTCATCCTCGTGGGCGAAATGCGCGATCAGGAAACGTTCGAAGCCGGCGTGCACGCCGCCGAAACCGGGCACGTCGTCTTCGGGACGATCCACGCGTCCACGGCGGCGAGCACCATCAGCCGCATCCTCGACCTCTTCCCGCCGCACCAGCACCACGCCATCCGCCAGAGCCTCGGCTTCAACCTGAAAGCGGTCGTGGCCCAGAAGCTCTGCCCGTGCCTCATCCCCGGCAAGGGCCGCACACCCACCAACGAAATCATGATCGTGAACCCCACAGTCAAGGATCTGATCCTCAAGAGCAAGGACGATTCGCTGCTCGACGCCATCCGCATTGGCTACGCCGAAGGCATGGTGGACTTCACGGAAAACCTGCGGCAGCTTGTGGACAAGGGCTGGATCGACAAAGCGACCGCACTCGAATTCGCACCGAACCCGGATCAGCTCAAGATGGTGCTGAAGGGGATCAAGGTCGCGGCACCGGGCATTCTCTGAGCGGGGAGTCATGGCCGACATCCGCTTCCGCTGGCCGAAGCTTTTGCAGGAAAATCTTCGGCCGCTCTTCGTGCTCAACCGCGCACGCCGGTTGCGCTTCGTCAACGACGCGTGGCTGAATCTCACCGGCGAAAGCGACGTACTCGGCAAAGCCTGTCAGAACAAAGGCCCGACGGAGTCGCTCTTCCGCACGCTCGCGCCGCCGAAAGAACTGGCCACGCGCAGCGTCGCGGTGGTCCGTCGCCCGGCCCCGCCGCACCAGAATGGCCCGCCGTGGTGGGACATCACGTTCGTCAAGCTCGAAGCCGAAGCGGGGAGCGGCTATCTCGGCATCATTGATGTTGTCTTCGCGGCAGCGAGTGAGCCGGCGAAATCGATCTCACCCTTCCTCGGTAGCCTGCGAAAAAAACACGCCGAGCACTATTCCTTCGATCTCTTTGGCGGCACCTCGCTCGCCATGCAACGCACTCTCGCCAAGCTGCGTCACGCCGCAGAGTCAAGAGCCCCCGTCTGGCTCCACGGCGAGCCCGGCAGCGGCAAACAGACCGCCGCCCGCGTCATCCACCATCTCAGTCCCCGTCGCGAGCAGGCGTTTGCAACCATCGATTGCACCGCAGTGCAACCCTATCTGATCGACGGTCTGCTGTTCGGCACCGGCGGCATCGCCAAAAGCACTGGCACGCTGCTCCTGCGCAATCCCAGCAGGCTCCCCCGCGACCTGCAGCAGTCGCTCG
>JBGSSZ010000453.1:0-11875 GCA_041736785.1 Limnoglobus sp. | reverse complement strand
CCAGGCCGAACGGGTCGTGTTTGCTGGCTCGTCGTACCAGTCTGGTTCATCGTCGTCGTCCCAGCCTGCCGGCTCCGACGATCGCGGCCGTGGCTGCTGTTCTGCGACTCGACGGGCGTTGGCGGTCTTGCTGAGCACCGCCGTGAGCAGATCACGAAGAGCATCGCCGACGGCTTTGCCCATCTCGCTGGCGACGGCGTCGCGAACGCGTTCACGGAGCGTTGAGAGAGATGATGCGAGTTGCTGCAGCCGGTCCCGGGCCAGCCGGGTGAAAGGCTCAGTCATTGCGTGCTCCGAGGTTGAGGCTCTTGAGCGACGACCAAACCTGGCTCAATGCCTTCTGCTCTTTCTTCTTCAACCGCAACGCGGTCAGGAGCCGGCTGAGCCGGTGGTGCGCTTCGCCGAGCGCGCTGCGGAGCGCGTCGGCTTCCGCGATCGGATCGAGTGCTTCGCCGTCGTGGCCGTTGGTCGAGGCTTCGGGGACTTTCATCGGGGAACTCCTTGCGGGTGTGAGTTGCGTGGGGACATCAACCCGCGATCCCTAGCGAATTTCCCAATGCAGGCTAACGGTGCCGAGATGATGCGTTTGGCCTGCATCTTGGTGACCGAAGCTGGAATTGACCTGTGCTGCCCGGTGCATGACGCCTTACTGATTGAGGCCCCGGTCGATCAGCTCGACGAAACGATCGAGAAAACCCGGCGGTTCATGGCGGAGGCGAGCCGCGTGGTGCTGGACGGATTCGAGTTGCGGACCGGGGTAGAGACTGTCGTTTACCCAGACCGCTACCGTGACGAAAAGCGGGGCGGGGCGATGTGGGATCGGGTCATGAGACTCCTGCCGTCGTGATCCTCGGATGTCCCATGATGCCCCATCTCTTGGGACATCATGGGACACCCGCTCTGTCTATTTCTTTCTCTCTTAATGATCAGAAAGGTTGGTGCATGTGACTGACGAAGTGCCTTCAATGCTGTCCCCCAAGAGTCAGGTCAGGGTCGATAGTTACAACACCCGTCGCCGGGGTGAATACATCAGAGGGCCGGTGTCGATGCCGTGGTTGGAGACTGTGGCCAAGTTGCCGGGGAAGGCGTTGGCCGTGAGTATACTGATTTGCTTCTTGCGGGGCGTGACCAAAAAGTGTGAGTTCACCCTCAGGCCGTCCTTGTTGAAGCGCTTAAACGTCGAACGCAAAGCCGGCTACCGGGCGCTTCGGCAACTCGAAGCGGCTGGCTTGGTGACAGTGCAACGCAAACGGGGGAAGTCGCCGGTGATTTCCCTTACAATTGATCTAGCTCCACAGAGAGGGTGATCGTGGCGAGCATTTTCAAACGCGCCGAGGACAAGCAGGACAAGAAGTCCTGCTGGATGATCGCGTACACCGACCACGAGGGAAGGCGCCGCACGCGGAAGGGCTTTCGCGATAAGGGCCTCACCGAGCAACTCGCAGCCAAACTCGAAAACGAGGCCATGCTCCGCAAGACTGGGTTAATCGACGTCACTCAGGAACGGCTCTCGACCGAACGACGTCTACCAATCGAGATCCATCTTCAGGATTTCGAGGAGCGCCTCAAGCACAAGGGGAACACCGAGCGGTACGTGAAACTCGTGATGCAGCGCGTTCGCTGGACAGTCGAGGGTGCCAACATTACGAGCTTGGCCGACTTGACCCGCAGCCGAGTTGAGCAATACCTCGCCAGCATCAGGGGGCCCGACGGCTGCGGCAACAAAACGCACAACCACTACGCCCAAGCCATGACCGCGTTCGGGAAGTGGCTCCTGGACGAGCAGCGCATCATCAACAACCCCCTCCAAGGTCTACCCCGGCTGAACGTCGAGGTTGACGTCCGCCGCCCGCGACGGGCACTGACGCCCGAGGAGGCAGCTACCCTCGTCGCAGCCGCCAGGAACTCCACCAAGCGGGTGCAGACTTACAGCGGTGAGGAACGAGCCAGGATCTACACGTTCTCGTTCATGACGGGGCTCCGCCGCAGCGAGTTGGCGACGCTGACGCTCCGCAGCTTCGAGCTCGACGCTGTGCCCCCCACGCTGAAGGTGGAGGCCGCGGCCAGTAAGCATCGGAAGACCGACGTCCTGCCCCTGCACGCCGAACTGGTGAAGATGCTGAAGGTCTGGACGGTGGGGCTCGCGGCTGACGAGCCGATCTTCCCGAAGCTGGACCGACGGAAGACTTGGGTCATGGTCCAGCACGACCTTGCCGCTGCCGGAATCCCTTACCAGTGCCCCGAGGCAAAGTTCGCAGACTTCCATGCCGCCAGGCGGCACTCATTTATCACGGCGTTGCTCTCCGCAAAGTGCGGGGCGACGCTGACGGAAGCCCGTGAACTGGCCCGCCACGGCGACATCCGAATGACGATGCGGGACACCCACATCGGCCTCAATGACCAAGCGACGGCACTGGCAGCCCTGCCGGTGCCAGCGTCCGTCGGGATGAACAAGACTGCCGACACAGCCCCCTTGGCTGCGCAGCGTAATAGCAGCGCGCCGGCTGTCCCGGAGGGTCTTCTAGTGTCTTGGGATGGCGAAGTGAACACCTCTCCGAGCACCCCCGGAAACGACGCAAACCCCTGCAATATGCAGGGGTTTGACGCGGCTTATCTCGATCTGTCTCACATTGACCATCAGCGAGGGCGACGGGACTCGAACCCGCAACCACCGGCTCGACAGGCCGGTACTCTAACCAATTGAGCTACACCCCCAACTCGCACTCTCTTTCTAGCCGACAAAACCGAGCACGACAAGTCTCCCACCACGAAATCAGCAGGCGGACGAACCCGCAGAACCGGCGTCGCAGGCACGCTTCCCCCACTTCACCCCGAACCGTCTGGTCAACTTCGCTTGTGCCCGCCGCGACAGGCTTTAGAATCCCAGTATTGCGTTTCCGGTTCGCGAGAGAGGCGAGCGGTCGCAAACTCACAGACGCGAAACTGCCGCCGAGGTTCACATGGCCAAGACCTACACCATCGACGAAGCTGCCGAACGCCTCGGCGTGCCGCTCGAAGAATTCAAGCGCCGCTGGAAGACCGAGTGGACCACGGTGCGGACTTTCCGCGACGGGGGCACCGTGCGCTTCCGCACCGCGGATATCGACGAACTCGCCCGCACGCTCGGCATGGCCTCCGACCCCGGCTCGCAGTTGGCACCGCCGACCCAGGATCACTCCTCCACCGAATATCTGCTGCCGGACGAGAGTGCCGTGGGCGACGACATTTTCACGACGGACAGCGATTCCTCGCGTCGCAACAGCGGCAGGCCTGCGGACAGCGACATACGCCTCGAGGCCGATGCCGGCCCGAAGTCGAACCGCCGCCGCGGTGCGCAGGAGAGCACACCGACCGAGGAACTGTCGATCGATCTGGCCATGCCGCCGAGCGGGGTCAAGAAGAAAACGGGTAACAGCAGTTCGAAGCTGTCGGCTCCGAAGACAGGACCGAATCTCTCGAAGTCGTCGTCGAACCTCAAGAAGGACTCCGACAGCAGCAGCGAATTCGAGCTCAGCCTCGATTCCGACAGCGACTCGTTCGAGCTCAATGTCAATCCGGACGGCAGCGACGAAGTCGATCTCGGCGGCACGCAGGTCGGCAAGCGCGGCGGTCAGAGCGGCATCAATCTCGCCCGCCCGGCGGACAGCGGCGTCTCGCTCGAGCAGGATTCCGACGATGAACTCGAACTCTCGCTCGGCGACGAGCCGACCACGGATTCGGGCCGCCGCCTGTCGGGTCCGAAAAGCGTGAAGATGCCTCAGATGTCGAGCGATTCCGACAGCGAATTCGAATTGACTCTCGACGACAACAGCGATTCGATGGAAGCACTCGCCGCGGAAGAGGGTCAAGGGGACATCTTCGAGACGGACTTCGAGCTACCTGCCGATGACGCCGACAGCGGCTCCGAGGTCGTGGCCGTGGAAAACTCGGACACCGATCTTGAGAACTCCGATTTCGATCTGGCCCTCGATGAGTCGGACATACAAGCCGACGACGAGAGTGCCAGCCAGGTTGTGCTGCTCGATGACGATGACTCGGACGAGCAGCGCAGTGGTCGGCTCGGCGTGTCGAGTCGACGCAGCCCGGCGGATGACGATGACGCCATCGACCTCGAAGACGAGGACGCCTCGAGCCAACTGCGGAATGTGCCCCGTCGCCGTCGTGATGAAGACGACGAGGATGATGTGGTCCCGTCGGGTGCGGTGGCCAAACCGAAGCCGTGGGGTGCGCTGCCCGCGGCGGTGCTGCTGCCCGCGTTTATTCTCACGTTCCTGGGCGGGTTGATGAGCTACGAGCTCGTCCGCGGGATGTGGTCGTACAACACCGGCAGCAAGCCGGGAGGCACACTCGTGCGGACCGTCGCAGACTGGTTCGACATGAAGCCGATGGACTGATGAAACCCACTGTTGGCCTGTCGAGTCTGTTCGGCTAGAATGGGCTCGCGGAGAACTGGGGCCGTAGCTTAGTGACCAAAGCAGCCTGCTCATAACGGGTCGATCGTGGGTTTGAGTCCCACCGGCCCCACTCTCCACTTTGTCACCCGCCTTTGTGTGGTGCATTCGTGCTCACGTCGCTGCTGCTGACCGGACTGTTCGTTGCGAGTAGCACTGATTCGCAGCCGTTTGTGGTGCGGCAGACCGACGGACAAAACCGTACACTCCCCGCCGCCTCGCTGCCGAGCGATGATGAATGGCAGTCGCTGTCGCGCGGCGGCACGCCGCGACCTGCCTGGCCGCGGACTGCACAAGTGAGACTCGCGAATGGCAACAGGATCGCGGGCAGCTTCCTCCGCGGTGACTCAAGCTCGCTCACTCTCCGGGCGGACTGGGGCAAGGCAAACACCGAACTGAAAGTGCCGTTCAGTGCTGTTGACGCGCTCTGGCTCGTCGAGCCGGGCGACGACTTGTGGTTGACCAACCACAAGAGCGATGTCGTCAAGCTCGCGACGGGGGAAGTGATCACTGGTGACCTGGAAGGACTCCAGGACAGACAACTCGCAATCAAAGTAGATGGCACGTCGCGAACATTTCCAATCGCTGTGGTGAAGGCGATCGGGTTCAACCCCGCGCTGACGGTCAACAAGCCATTGAAGGGCACGCACTATCACATCGTCACCGCGTCGGGATCACGACTGACTGCGAAAGCACTCTCCGGCGATGGGCAAGCCATCGCGGTCACGACGAGCTTCGGTACCAAGCTCAGCATTCCCTGGAGTGATGTTGTCGCGATAGATCGCTGGAGCGACGCGCTGCTGCCACTTTCGAGTTTGAAGCCGATCCGCACGGAGTTGGTCCCTTATGGCACGCTCAAATGGCCACCAGTGATGAATCGCAGCGTGAGGGGTTTGCCGCTGACGCTCAAAACCAGCCGCGGGATCGAGACGTTCGACAGCGGCATCGGGACGCATGCCAAAACCACGCTCTTCTACGACCTTGCGGGCAAGTACCGCACGTTTGAGGCAACGGTCGGCCTCGATGCCGCGACGGGTCGCCGGGGTACTGCGGTCGTGCAGGTGCTCGTCGATGATCGTGTTGTACCTTTGCCGAAGCTGGCACTGCTGACTGCGGCTGGTGGCCCAGAGACGATCCGCGTCGATGTGTCGAAGGCGAAATCGCTGAAGCTGGTGACTGATTTCGGACCTGCCGGCGATGTCCAGACCGATGTCAATTGGGTCGAGGCCCGCCTGCAGAAATAAACGAGTGTTGCTCGCAATCGATTCGACGATCTGTTAGACTGCAATCGCACAACTCCTTCCGAGGCTTGCAATGAACCCGATCACCTGCCCCGATTGCGATAGCGTCAGCCGGCGACAGTTCCTGACCGCAGCCGCCGCGTCGCTCGTGCTGCCCGCAATCGCGACGGCCAAACCCGCCAAGACCAGCACCGCCGAGACCGCGGTCAAAGCGTTGTACGACACGCTCACCGCTGCGCAGAAGAAAGAGATGTGCTTCGCGTGGGATCATCGCGACAAAACCCGCGGGCTGCTGCGGCAGTACATCTCCGCCAACTGGCAGATCACCAAGCCGACCATCACGGGCGGCGACTTCTACACCAAAAAGCAGCAGGGCATCGTCCACGACATCTTCAAGGGACTGATCAATCCGGAATGGTACGAGCGCTTCATCAAGCAACTCAAGGACGATGGCGGAGGTGCACCGTGGGGCACACACCAGTCGATCGGGATCTTTGGCGAGCCGGGCAGCGATCAGTTTGAGTTCGTGCTGACCGGGCGGCATCAGACCTTGCGGGCGGATGGCAACAGCCAGGATCACGTTGCATTTGGCGGGCCGATCTTCTACGGCCATGCCGGTCAGAACGATACCGAAGAGCCGAACCACCCGGGCAACGTGTTCTGGCCGCAGGCGATTGCCGCCAACAATGTCTACAAGATGCTCGATTCCAAGCAGCAGGCCACGGCGTTGGTGGCAAAGTCCCCTCGCGAGTCTGCTGTCGAGTTCAAGGGTCAGAAGCTGGCCAAGTCGAAGAACGGCCTGCCGCTGACCGAGTTGGCGAAGGATCAGAAGGCGGCGATGCAGAAGGTGCTGACCACGCTGATCGAGCCGTTCCGCGTCGAGGACCGCGACGAGGCACTCGCCGCGCTGAAGACTCAGGGCGGGCTCGACGCCTGTCGCCTGAGCTTCTTCGCCGATGCCGATGTCGGCGACGACAAGGTCTACGACAACTGGCGGCTGGAAGGCCACGGCTTTGTCTGGTACTTCCGCGGCGACCCGCACGTGCACGTCTGGGTCAACGTCGCCGATTCCCCCGATGTCCCGCTCAAACCTGAATAACCGGAGTGCGACGATGAGAGCGTTACTCGCTTTGCTACTGCTAGCCCCGCTGGCGGCCGCGGCGGATCTCACAATCAAGGATCTGCGGCTCGGGACCATCGTGATGGGCCCGCAGGTCAAGGCCGAGGACCTCGCGGGCAAAGTCGTGCTCGTCGAGGGCTGGGGACTGCATTGAGGCCCCTGCATCGCGTCGATGCCCCACCTGGTCAGGTGGCATGAAGACTACGCCGACTTCGGGCTCGTGGTGATCGGCCTGCACTGGCAGGAGGCCAAGCCCGGCGAACTCAAAGACCGCTGCACCGCGATGGGCGTTCGCTTCACGATGTGCGAAGGCGGGCGGCTCGAAGGGAGCGAAGCCAGCGGAATCCCGCATACGTCGCTCTTCGACAGCACGGGCAAGCTGATCCACGACGGCAAGGCCGACGGAATTGAAGCCAAGCTGCGGCTGGCCATCGGTGAGTTGCTTGTCGCGGAAATCGACAAACCGACGCGGGCGATGCAGCCCGTCGTCGAGGCTCTGAGGAAGGGCGGCTCGCCATTCGACGCGCTCAAGAAACTCAACAATCTCAAGAACAGCGGCGAGCGAGCAACCACCGCACAGGCGAAAGCCCTCAGCGATAAACTGCTCGCTGGGGGTCGGAACCGGCTCGAGCGGGTGAAGTCACTGGTGAAGGACGACCCCGTCGCGGCGTATGAAAGCGCCTCGATCATGGCCGCAAAGTGGAAGGCTTTCGAGATCGGCACCAAAGCGGGTGACCTGGTGCGGACTCTGAAAGCGGACCGCTCGGTGATGGCGGAATTGAAAGCCAAGCCGACGCTCGAAGGCATCAAGCGGCTCGACGCCGCCATCAGCACGGCGGCTGGTGCCGTGGTCGACTATCAGAGCCCGGAGTTCAAGAAGAAGTACGGCCCGCACGTCAAGGAACTGCAGCGGGCGTACAAGCAGATGAAAAGTCGCTACCCGGATGCGCGGGCGACGAAGGAAGTGTTTGAAATCGTGGAGAAGTACGAACTGCCCGCGGGAATGAAATAAGAAAAGCCCAGCTGTTGCAACGGCTGGGCTTTTGTGTGGATCCGGTTTCGTTAGCGCTTCGAGAACTGCGTCCCGCGGCGGGCACCACGAAGGCCGTACTTCTTGCGTTCTTTCATGCGGCTGTCGCGAGTGAGGAAGTTGCCGTCGCGGAGCTTCTTGATGATGCCGATCGCGTTTTCATCGCCCGCGGCCTCCTCGACCCCGCCGTCTTTGCTCTGGGTATTCCGCGAGCGGACTGCGGTGACATTGCCCACTGTCACGCTTTTGCGTTCAGCGGGTGGCGAGAACATAACCTTGATCGCACGGGCGACGCCCTGGCGGATGGCGTCGGCCTGACCGGTGATGCCGCCACCGTGAGTTTTGACAGTGACATCCAGTCGGCTGGACAGTTCGGTGGCCACGAGCGGACCCATTGCCGACGCGCGGTCCTTCTCTTCGGTGAGGTAGCTCTCGAGCGGGCGGCCATTGATCGCCATGGCCCCCTTCCCTTCGCTGATGCGGACGCGGGCCACAGCTGTCTTGCGACGACCCGTGCCGAGGTAGTAGGTCTTCGACTCTTTCGTGTCCTTCGCCATGATTCAGTGGTCCTTGATGACTTATTCGGGCAGCTTGAATTCAGTGGGTTTCTGAGCCTGATGCTCGTGGCTCGGGCCGGCGTAGATCTTGAGCTTGCGGATCTGCTTGTACGCCAGCGGACCTTTGGGCATCATGCGCTTCACGGCGAGCCGGATAATTTCTTCGGGCTTCTTGGCGAGCATGTCCTTGGCGGGGATCAGTTTCTGACCGCCGGCGTAGTGGGAATAGCTCTGGTAGATCTTGTTGTCCCACTTCTTGCCGGTGAATTTCACCTTGCTCGCGTTGATGATCACGACGAAGTCGCCGGTGTCGATGTGCGGCGTATAGGTGACTTTGTGCTTGCCGCGAAGCAGGTTGCTGATGGCAACCGCGAGGCGACCGACCACCTGCTCGGTGGCGTCGATGATGAGCCACTGCGGGTTCACCGTGGAAGGTTTTGCCAACGTCGTAGACATTTCAAACTCGCTCGGAACCCGCGGAAACTTTGGTTTGTTAGAGTACGGTCCTGAGGTGGAGCGTCAAGGAAGCCGACGGAATGTTCTTTGCAGGGATTTGGAAACCCCTGCAAAGCCGGTTACGCTTGCCGCGAATAGACTGTCACGACCCCGGAGACCTGCCATGAGCTCGCCAGCAACCCTGATGGATTCTCCCCGGCCGCCGTTCGGGCTGCCGCCCGGCAGCATCCGCGGGATGATGTCGCTCCTGATCTGCGTCTTTTTCTGGGTGGTCCTCCTCTGGCCGCAGGGCGAGCCCGCCCGCGTCGTGCTCGCGCATTTCTTCCTCCTTGGCCTCGTGCTGATGGCGTTTGGATCGCACCCGCTCGAATTCGACAATCGCGATTCGCAGCCCATCCTGCCGTGGCTGCTGCGGATTCTCTTCGTCGGCGGATCGGTGGCAGTGGTCGCCTACGCCTGGTATCTGAATCCGCACACGCTCGAAGAGCGGCTCAAGCCCGATGCCGCGGAAGTCACGGGGTGGTGGATCCCCTACCTGGCCTGCACCTTCGGTGGTTTCTCCATCGGCCTGATGCTGCGGTTCGTCTTTGGCCGTGCCAACCACATCTTCCGCACGCTGCGGGCCTGGCTGGGCATGGTCGGCATGATCATGCTCTCGCTCGAGATCGTCGCCGTGATCGCGCTCGCCAGCAGCCAAGACAAGAGCATGGAGTGGCTGCACGTCTGGGACTGCGTCGAGTTGGCGATCGTGAGCGCCTACTTCGGCACGCGGGCGTGACGAGTGCTTGCTACCGCAGCAGCCCCCGGCCGCGGAGATACGTCAGCACCAGCTTCTCGAATGGCACCTTGTTGCTCGTGAACAGATAGCTCACGCCGCGGCGGGTGCAGAAGCTGGCAATTGCTCCGCGAAACGCATCCAGCGTCGCTTCGTACCGCTTCAAGAGCGGTGCGGAGATCGTCACCTCGGCCACGTCGTCATCTTCGATGTCGGTGAGCTTCAGGTCGCCAGCAAACGCGGGATGGATCTCCTCGTGGCTGAGGATCTGAATCGCATAGACATCCAGGTTGCGGGCCGCGAGGAACTTAAATCCTTCCTCGTAGCCGTTCTTATCCATGAAATCGCTGAGGATGATCGCCACGCCACGGCCCTTGGCCCGCATGGTGAAGCCCCGCAGGCTGCGGCTGAAATCACCACTGTCCTGCGGCTGCAAGTCGTCGAGAAACTTGACCATCCGCCAGAGACTGGGCCGCCCGCGATACACCTGCGATCGCTCGGTCTTAACTCCTCCAATTGTCTCGACTGCGACGCGGTCCATGTTCAGCAGCCCGACGAACCCGAGTGCCGCGGCGACCTGCTTGGCGTACCGGAGCTTGGTCGGAGAGCCATAGTCCATCGAACGGCTGACGTCGACGAGCAGATGCACGTGCAGGTCTTCTTCCTCAAGAAACAATCGCAGAAAGAGTTTCTCGAGGCGACCGTAGAGGTTCCAGTCCAGGAAACGCAGATCGTCGCCAATGCTGTAGGGTCGGAAGTCGGCGAATTCGGAGCCGCGGCCTTTGCGCTTGCTGAGCCGGTCCCCTTTCAGCCTCCCCGCGCGGATTTTCTTGCTCACCAGCTCCAGCGTCTCGAGCCGACGCAAAAACTCCGGCGCGAGCAGCGGGCCGTCGACGACAGGTTCAATTTCAAGTGCGTCCGCCATTTTTCCCTGTTCGTCGGGTAAGATGGAGAGGTCTGGTGTTGAACAGTCTACAGCCCCACGGCGTAAGTTGCCTCATCGGAAAAATGAGAATCTTGGCCGGCGAACAAACTAAATCCCCGGAGATGCGTCTCAAGTCTGAGGCTCGCTCCGCTCTCCGACAGACGGCGTAGGAATGACCCCGGTTCGCTCGCTCAAATCCTGGCTCCGCCGCCCGACGAAACAACCTCGTCGCGGGCTCCTTGTCGAACGCCTCGAAGACCGCATCACGCCAACTGTCAGCGACAAGATCCTCGCACAACCCTTCGATCTCCAGACCTTGCCGACGACGCAGGATCTGATCGCCCGCACGGAGTCCGCGAACCCACTCAGCGATCTCGCCAACGCGGTGTCACATCTCGGCCTGAGCCATGTGATCGATGTGCCGGGCTCGGCGATGATCAGTTCCGGTGTGCTGCAGATCCATCTTCGAGATGGCGTCGTTCCGAAGAATGCCGCGGTCACGCTGATGGCCACGGGGCTCTACTCGTTCGTCTCGCCGAACTATGTCTACGCAGCCGCCGATCTCCGCGAAGCGATTCCCAACGATCCGCAGTTCGCCACGCAGTATCCACACGGCATCATCGATAGCCCGCGTGCGTGGGACACCACCGTCGGTACCTCGTCGGTCGTCATTGCAATCCTCGACGACGGCCTCGACATCAATCACCCCGATCTCCTCGCCAACATCTGGACCAACACCTACGAGATCGACGGCGACGGCATCGACAACGACGGCAACGGCTTCATCGACGACAAACGCGGCTGGGACTTCCTCTCCAACACCAACAGCGTCACACCCGACGACCCGCTCCTCGATCCGCACGGCACTCAGATCGCCGGTGTGCTCGCGGCCACGATCAACAACAACCTCGGGATCGCCGGCGTCGCAGGCGGCTCGCGGATCATGCCGATCAAGGTCGTCGGCAACGGGCCCACAAGCTCGCTCACCCTGATGCGCGCCATCAATTACGCGATCGATAACGGCGCCCGCATCATCAATAGCTCGATCAACATCGATCCGTTCCTGCAGGATCCGTCGTTCCGTGCCGCGGTGGCGCGGGCCTACGACTCCGGCTTGCTCTGGATCAACTCGGCCGGGAATCTGAATCTGCAGGATCCGGCGCGAGCCAGCCTCACTGATATTCTTGTGGTGAGCGCGACCGACCGCAGCGACGCCAAGACGACCTACAGCAACTACGGCTGGGGCATCGACATTTCCGCGCCCGGCGGCTCGAGCGGCGACCCGATCGCGACCACCATCCCCGGCGGCTACGGTTCCGC
>JBGSSZ010000446.1:0-16107 GCA_041736785.1 Limnoglobus sp. | reverse complement strand
GGCGGCAGCACACCGCCCAATGAACTCTTCAGCACCCGTGCCGTGCGCAGTGCCCAGATCGCCGCCAACCGCAGCAAGGGCAGCGCCACCGATCTGAGCTACATCCTGCTCGGCTACTTCCCCGACTGGATCGTGGCCCGGCTCGGCGTGATGGAGTTCCTCGCCAGCGGTGCCGGCGACACCGCACTCCAAAACGATCAGACCTACCTCCGCGGCATTCAGCACATCGATGCCGGCCCGCGCAATCCCGCCAGCTTCGTTCTCTGCGACACCCTCGTGGTCGCGTAGTCATCACCACCCAACACAAGGAGCATTCATCATGGCGACCAAGATCAACGATTTCGCCGCGACCGCTCGGCTCTGGCAAGCCATCGGGCCGGTAAGCACCATCGAGACCACCTTCACCAGCGATGCCGTGGACCTGCTGGAAGGAGACGGGCCCGCGTTCGCGATCGTCAGCATCGCTGCGGAGACGGGCACGCCCACGCTCGGCGGCGTCATCGAAGCTTCGGACGATGCCGTCACCTGGGCCGAGGTGAGCGGTGCCGCGTTCGGAGAAGCCACGGACGGCACGCGAAGCGTCACGTTTCAGCGGCCCAAACGCTACCTGCGGGCGGTGCTCGAAATCGACAACGACAGCGACCCGGTGACGCTCAGCGTGCTGCTGGGTCAGGCCCGGAAGCTGATGTGATCATTTCACGAGCCGCGACCGTGAGGGAACACTGTCGCGGCTCATTTCGGAGACCACCATGCCACTCGATACACTCGAAAACGTGAAGCTCACGCTCAACATCGACGCCGAGACCGACGACGACCTGCTGACCGCTCTGCAAAGTGCGGCGGACTCGTTTGTGGAGACCTACTGCGGCCGCATCTTCACGGGCGGCAGCTTCAGCGAAGACCACCCCGGCGGCAGCCGCACCATCTTTCTCAAAAACTATCCACTCGACGCTGTCGAAAGTGTGAAGGTCGATGCCAATCGCTCGTTCACTGCGGCGTCGATCCTCGACGTGAGCCGCTACACGATCCATGCCGAGCGCGGAGTGATCGAAGCCCTCGAGGGTCCGTTCCTGGCGGATCGGGCGAGTGCCAATGCGTTTCCGAATGCGGTGCGGGTCAGCTACAGCACGCCAACCAACGCGGTGCCGAGCGCCGTCAAGCGTGCCTACGCGGAACTCATCGGGCACTGGTACCGTCAGGCGAAGACCGCCGCGGCGACGGAGCAGGCGAACGTGCTGCAGAAGACCGATGGCACGACGGTGACGGAGTATCCCTGGGGCCAGTCGGGCGGCTTCCGACTGCCGATTCCCGTAAAACAGGTTCTGGATCTGTTCCGAGTGCCGTAATAGCGATGCGTATTCTCTTTCTCGGCGACGTCGTGGGTTCCCCCGGCGTCGCTCTGATCAAGTCGGCTCTCCCCGCATTGCGGGCAAAGCACGCGATTGATGCTGTGATTGCGAATGCAGAAAACGCCAGTGGCGGCAGCGGGCTCGCTCCGAATATTTATCGCCAACTCCGCGCCGCCGGCGTCGACGCCATCACACTCGGCGATCACATCTACAAGAAATTTGACATTGCCGACATTCTCCGCGACCCGACGCAGCCGATTGTCAAGCCGTCGAATTTCCCGACTGCTGCAGCCGGTCGCGATCACTGTGTCATCACGATTAACAATACATCCGTGGCTGTGATCTCGGTCCTGGGCCGCACCTTCATGCGGCCCGTCGATTGCCCGTACAGTGCTGTCGATCGCGTGCTGGCATCCCTCGATCCCGCTAACAAGATCATCATTGTTGACATCCACGCTGAGGCCACCGCTGACAAATATCTGATGCTGCATCACTTGAAAGGCCGGGTCAGTGCCGTGCTCGGGACTCACACGCATGTGCCGACCGCGGATGAGCAGATTCTCGACGGCACCGCATTTCAATGCGACGTCGGCATGTGCGGGCCGTACGCCAGCGTGCTGGGCCGTCAGGTGGAGAAGGTGCTGGCCGTCGCGAAGACGTTTGAACCGCTGCCGTTCGATGTGGCCAGCGAAGATGTGCGACTGGCTGGGGCGATGATCGAGTTCGATGAGTGCGGCCGATCAATTAGCATTGAGCGATTCCGTCATACTTAACGTGCAACGCGGTGTTGCCAGAGCAGACTGGAATAGAATTCAACAGTTGCAATGTGACCAGCAGGATCACTACCTGACGGTCGTGCCTCGTGAAATACGTTATGGTTTCTCAAACAACGCCTGCACAAACGCGTCCGGGTCGAACGGTTCCAGGTCGTCCAACGTTTCGCCTACGCCGATGTACTTCACGGGTAATCCCACCTTCTGCTTGATGGCGAAGATCGCGCCGCCCTTGGCTGAGCCGTCGAGCTTGGACAGTATGATGCCCGTGCACTTCACGGTCCTGGTGAACTGTTCCGCCTGCACGATCGCATTCTGGCCGGTCGTGGCATCCAGCACCATGAATACCTCGTGCGGCGCTCCGGGAATCTGACGGCTCACCACGCGATGGATCTTCTCCAGCTCCTTCATCAGATGCGTCTGCGTGTGCAGACGGCCCGCGGTGTCCACAATCAGCACATCGAAGCCCTTCGCTTTGGCTTTCTCGCAGGCGTCGTGAGCGACTGCGCTCGGGTCGCTGCCCTGCTGCTGCTTGACGATCTCGACTCCGAGTCGATCAGCCCAGACGGTCAACTGCTCCACGGCTGCGGCACGGAACGTATCGCACGCAGCGAGGAGCACTTTCTTCTTGTCGTCGTGCAACTTCTTGGCCAGCTTGGCGATGGAGGTGGTCTTCCCCGAGCCGTTCACTCCGGCGATCATCACGACTGTCGGCCCGCTGGGTGCGTAGTGGATGCCGGCACTCGGATCGCTCAGCATTTCGCGAAGTTCTTTCTGGACAAAGGCTTTGACATCGTCGCCGACCTCCTGATCGAGGAAGGCTTTCTTGACGCGTTCGACGATCGAAAACGTCGCCGTCGTGCCGACGTCGACGCTGAGCAATTGCTCCTCGAGCTTGGCGAGAAACTCCTTGTCCACACGGTGAGCGCCGGTGAAGAGTCCGACGACGCCGCCGAACGCGGAGCGGGTCTTGGCGAGCCCTTTCTTGATCTTTGCGAACAATCGACCGAACATGCACAGTCTCGCAGCGGGGAACGCATGATTATACGGCGCGTTGACCTTGGATTGGAGCGCAGTAAACTGAGAGCCCGAGGATTGGAGCCGGCGATGAAGACCCACGATCAGAAGATGGCCGAGAAAGCCGAGCACGAGAAGGAACTCGAGCGCAACGACCTGTACACCTGGCTCACCAACACGTGGACGCGGCTGAAGAGCGGCCAGGTGTTGAGTTCACGGTTTGCACTGATCGCGCTGGTGGTCGGCGTCGCGATCGGGCTTGCCATCTATCTGCTGAACCGTCGCGGCAGCACGGACACGCAGGCGTGGGTCACGCTGCAGGAGACCGTCGGGGTCGAAAAGCTCAGCGAATTTGCCAAGACTCATGCGAACACGCTGCCGGGCAAGGTGGCTCGCCTGCAGATCGCCCGGCAGCAGCTCGGGCCGCTCGGCGTCAATCAACTGTCCAACATCAACCCCGACACCCGCGGCAAGGCGATCAAGAGCATCGAGGACGCCCGCGAGGAATTCACCAAGCTCGCGGACGATTTCGGCAACGATCTCGCCCTGAAAGCCCAGGCGATTGACGGGGCCGCTCATGCCGAACTGGCATTGGTCGGCATTCCGAAGGAAGGCAAGTCCCTGCAGTCAGCAGATTTCCGCGGCACGGTCGACAAAGCGGCGGAGCTCTTCCGCAAGTACGCGACGCTGGTCGGCGAGCCCGCGGGCGATGCCGCCAAGAAAATGGCGGAGCAGCTTGAGAGCAAGAAGCAGGAAGTGCTGCAGTTGGGATCGTATTTGAACACGCGGCTGGCCCCGACAACGCCGCTGCCGGATATCAAGCTGCCGCCGAGCCTGACGCCGGAACCGAACGCGCCGAAATAATCATTTTATGTCTGATGACATCGACGACGAAATTGTCGAACCGATTCCGCATCCCGGGCACCGCGATCGCGTGGAACTGCTCGTACACATCAAAGGCAAAGGCCAGCGCCTCGATCAGTACATCCATTATTATCTGCAGGATTACAGCCGTACCGATTTGCAGGACGCGATCAAGAATGGCAGCGTGACCGTCAATGGCAAGCCAAGCAAGGCAAGCTATAAGGTCCGCAATGATGATGCTCTGGTTGTGCTGCTGCCGGAGCCGACGCATTCCCTGCCTCAGCCCGAGGATATTCCACTCGATATTCTCTATGAGGATGAATGCGTCGTGCTCGTGAATAAGCCCTGGAATATGGTGGTACACCCGGCGAAGGGGAACTGGTCCGGCACCCTCGTGAACGCGCTGCAGTATCGCTTCGCCCAGCAGCTTGCCCTCGGCAACGGTGCTCTGCGAGCCGGGATTGTACACCGCCTCGATAAAGACACCAGCGGCGTGATCCTCGTCGCCAAGGATGATGACTCCCTGCGAACTTGCTGCATGCAGTTTGAAGCCCGCAAGGTGTTCAAGGAATATATTGCGATCGTCGCTGGCGAACTTGACCGCGACAGTGACTACATCGAAGCAGCCATGAAATTGCATCCGCACGACCGCATCAAGATGATCGTATCAAAAGATGCGGATGCCAAGGAAGCGGTGAGCTATTATGAGGTGCTGGAGCGATTTAAGGGTTATAGCCTGGTGAAAGTGCAACCCAAGACCGGCCGCACGCATCAGATCCGCGTTCACCTTCAACACGTCGGCTGCCCGGTGCTCGCGGACAAATTGTATGGCGGTCGCAATCAGTTCACGCTGCGCGACATCGATCCGAAAGTGTCGGCTGAAAATGATGAGATCCTGCTCGCACGCCAGAGCCTGCATGCTCATCGCTTACGGTTCAAGCATCCGAAAAAAGGAACGTGGATCGAAGCGGAGGCACCATTGCCAAGCGACATGCGGCGGACGCTGGAATTATTGCGGCTCCACCGGCCGCTGCGATAGCTCCGGCGGCGGCTCGATCCCCGCTTGACGCAGCATCGCCAGCAAGTGTTCCGCACGAGCGAATTCCGCGTTGGCCCGCTCTGCTTCATACTGCGCCCGCTGATATTGCTCCCTTCCCTCGGTTTTCGCCTTCACGGCTTCGGCTTGCAACTCGCGATGATTCTGAAACGGCATCCCATCGGGACCAATAATCTGCATCGGTTTTCCCTCGGGGAAGTGAAACCGAATCCCCAGTCGCGGACTGACGAACTTCAAGACATCGCGAACAGGCGTCAACACGTCATCCACTCGAATCCAAATTCTCAATTCATCAGTGTCGGGATCGTAGACGTAATACTCTTCCACGCCATAGGTCTGGTAGAACGCATGCTTGCGCTTCAACTCTTCGCCGCGGTTGCTGGGGGAAAGGACTTCCAGAGCGATCTGCGGAGCGACGTCATCTTCCTCCCACTGCCGGTAGGACAATCGCTCGCCCTTGGGCCGGTCGAATGCGATCATCAGGTCGGGTGCCCGCGTCGTTTTGGGATCGCCTTCCACCGGATACCAGAGCAGGTCCGACGCGATGAAGACATCGGGCCGATGCTGAAACAGCAGATCAAAGCCCAGATGCAGGGCATGGATCCACTTGAATTGCAGCGTGTTCTCGGCGATGGGTTGCCCATCCGAACTCGGGTAGTGGATCTCTGGTTTGGTCAGCACGGTCATCATAGTCCTCCCTCTGCCATCCTAGCAGATCCTCACGGCACCGGGGATGTCTTGGGATGGAGTTTGATCCTGGCTTCATACTCGGTGTCGAGCACGTTTTTCACCAGGCCGCGGCGGATCAATTCCCGCTCGGGCACTCCGCCGAGGTCTTTCGTATCCACCATCCATTGATCCAACGCTGACCCCATCTCTTTCAGTATCTGTTGATGATCCACGGACCCGGCCAGATTCTTCGTTTCATAGGGATCATTTCGCAAATCATATAACTCTACTATTGGCTTGGTCCGCGCGAAGAAAGCACGCTGCACGTGATTCAGTTTGCCTTCGAAGGCCAGGCGGCGCCAATCCTTCATGATCGGCATCTCATCCCGATAGTTGAGCCATTGTGCGTATGGCAGTTCCGGGTGGAAATTGCGGATGTAATTGAAGTGCTCACTGCGGACGCTGCGAAGGCGGTCGTAGGATTCATCCATGCGATCGCGACAGGCAAAGACATATTTGGGTGCGGGCTCTGTTTTCGGGCCGACGATCACACGGCCGACCATGGCTTTGGGTACCTCCGCACCGGCTGCCGTGAGAACAGTCGGAGCGAAATCGAGAAAGCAGACGAGGTCCTCGCGGACGCTGCCGGGTTCGATGACGCCGGGCCAACGGATGATGAGTGGCACGCGGGTGCCGCTGTCGTAGAGCCAGCGTTTGCCGCGGCTCAGGCCCCAGCCGTGATCGCCAAAGAAGAAGACGATGGTGTTTTTGCTCAGACCTTGATCGTCGAGCATTTTCAACACGCGGCCCATGGTCTGATCCATGCCGGTGATGTTGTCGTGATACTTGGTGACGCAAGCTCGCACGTCGGGCGTGTCGGGGTAGTAGGGCGGCAGCGTGACTTTGGCCGGATCGTGCTGGCCGGGCTTGTGAGTCTTCGCGGTGGATCGGGCTTTGCTCTCGTGAGTGGAAGTCACATTGAAGTACGCAAAAAACGGAGTGTCGCCGTCGAGCAGTTTGGGGTTCTTCGTCCAGTTCTCCGTGCTGGTGACCCAGCCTTTGGGGGGATCGAAGTTGAAGTCCGTCTTGCCGGGCCAGAAGGTGCGATAGCCGGCTTGCTTCAGATTTTCCACGAACAGCGGCGGCGGCACTACGAGCTTGGACCGCATGTGATGGCTGCCCATCGTGGTGGGATATTGCCCGGTGATCAATCCGCTGCGGGTCGGAGCACAGACGGGGGCATGCGAAAAAGCCCGCGCGAAACGGGCTCCCTGTTTGGCGAAGGCGTCAAGATTCGGCGTGATGGCATCAGGGTCGGCGTAGCAGCCCAGATTCGGTGAAATATCTTCAGTCACGAGCCAGACGATGTTGGGTCGTTCCGCGGCAGGCAGGATATTTCCCGAGACGATAATCGCGCACAGAATGAATATATGTTTCATGAATGGTCCTGTGTTAGACTGTGATGAGATTGTATTCGACGTTGCCGGCATTGCGCCATAAGTCTTGAGGGAGACAATGGTTTGGAGGTGGCTGGGCATGCCGGTGCGTCGCGAGGTGCTCTTCGTCTGCACGGGCAATACCTGCCGCAGCCCGCTGGCCGAGGCGCTGTGCAAAGTCCGGCTCGCGAACCGGCTTGGTGTGAAGGTCGCCGAGCTCGAACAGCGCGGATTCGTGATTCGCTCGGCGGGGGTGGCTGCTCTGCCCGGAGACGCTGCCAGCGAGGAAGCCGTGGCGATTGCCCGGGAGTATGGTGCGGAGATCGGCTCCCATCGCAGTCGGGCTGTGAACCCCGAGCTGCTCGAGCAGGCAACCGATGTGATTGCCATGACCGGCGGTCATGCCTATCTCCTGGCGATGCGGTTTCCGGGTGTCGGTCCGCCGCCGGAGCTGCTCTGCGGTCACGAGGACCTGCCCGACCCCATCGGCAGCGACGCGGACATCTACCGCATCTGTGCGGATATCATAGTCCATCATGTGGATCGGTTTATTTCGGAGTGGTTGGAATGAGAGTCGCCATCGCCAACGATCACCGCGGCGTTGATGCCAAAACGCGGACGTCGGCCCTGCTGGAAGGTCTCGGCTACACTGTGGTCGATCTCGGCCCGAACGGCCCGACCAGCGTGGACTATCCCGATTACGCGATCAAAGTGGCGGAAGCTGTCGCGTCGGGCGAGGTTGATCGCGGGATTCTGATCTGTGCGACGGGTCACGGCATGTGCATCGCCGCCAACAAAGTCCACGGCGCCCGCGCCGCCAACTGCCGCGACCTGGTCGATGCCGAGATGAGTCGGGCTCACAACGATGCCAACATCATGTGCCTGTCGCAGGACCTGGTCAGCGATGAGATGATGGAGCGGATGGTGCAGACGTGGATCGACACGAAGTTTGATGGCGGCCGCCATGCCCGGCGACTGTCCAAAATCACGCAGTACGAAGACGAGTATAAGAAATAGTTCAGCGGCAGAGGGCACTCTATGGCAGGCAAGTTTCTCCGACGCGGAGCGATCGTTGACACGATTAAAAGCGAACATCGCACCAACGCGATCCAGCGGCGCGAAGGTCTAACGCAGCACCCCGTCACGGTCACAACGTGTGGATGTCCCGACCCGAATTGCGGCTGCTGGCACACGATCCGAACCGAACGAGTCATCCCGACGGCCGCGGAGGCCGACGCCAGTCTCCTCGCCGACAAGGCTCTTCGCAAGGCGGCTGCACGTATCCGGCGTTCGAATGCTGCACGTAAGAAGCGAAAGCAGGTCGAACCAGTCCGCAGCGCAAGCAAGGGAGTGGTTTGACTACCTTACTTGCGCTGCGGACTGGTTTGTCAAAATAGCACCGCCCGGGGTTCCGGTCCCGGGCGGCGCGGCCTCTTCTCAGTCGGCCCCAGCATCCATCAATCTCAACTATCGCTTCGGCGGCTCCGGCGGGAGCAGCATGCTGATCGGCGGCGGGCGATCATCGGGCTTCGCCACCGGCTTGGCTTCCACGGTTCGCGGCTGCGAGTCCGGGGCCTGACCGCGGGCCAGCAGGCTCGGCTCCTCCAGCAGCGGCACACCCGTCACACCGCTGGTCCGCACATCCTTCACTCGTGGGGTCGCTTCTCCGCGGCTGGTCAGAGCCGCGTCGCTGTTCTTCGTGCGTGCTGCCACACGCTGCGGCGGTTTGCGAAGATGTTCGATCCATGTCACTTGTAGCTCATCCACGCTCTCGTAGCCGTAGACTTCCTTCACGGCTGCTTCCCAGTTCCGGTTGTTGTTTCGCATCCCCAGCCCGACGAACCGCAGGAACTCCTGACGCCCGCCCTTGTGGTGATTGATCAGGAAGTCGCACATCGAATAGCCCTGGGCGTAGACGACGATCATGTCTCGCGGATATTCTTTGAGCGTGAACAGCACCCGCATGCTGATGCCGCGTCCGGCGTTGAGGATCTCGCGGCAGCGGATGTCATGGCTGAACCATTCGTCTTCGTTTTCGCTCAGCACGCTGCCGCCTTCATCGGCCCAACGCGGCACGGCCTGACCAAAGTGATGCGCCAGCACGGTGTGCGTCACTTCGTGGGGCAGCACGCTGTACAGCAATTGGCGAGTCTCGCCCCAGATCTTCATTTCCTGCGACAGCACGCCGCGCTGGGACGGGCTGAATGTGAACGTGGTCGCTCCACCGCTCTGCTTCGGATTGATTTCGACCTTGAGCGGGCAGCGTTCGGGCCAGGTCGGCATCTCTTTACCGAGCCACTCGACCGCTTTTTCCTTGCGGTAGTGCTCCGCAAAGTCGCCGAACTTTTCCGCCAGGTCCTTGTTGGGAGCCTGGACGCGGAAGTTGGCTGTGATGTAGGAGCCATCGCGATCGAAGCGGCCTTCGCCGGCCCACGCCGGTAAAGCCAGAACAATCAGCGCAGTCGTAGACAGTAGCCGTCGAAGTGTCATTCCCTTGACCCTCGAGGAAGTTGGATAGCGGAAGTGTGCAAGGCAACGCCCGTGCCGGAGAGAAATTTTGTGCGGGGGCGCGAACAAAAGCCACGTTTTCAAGCGAAAGTCAGGCGTGAACGCGAGAGTCGCCGTAACCCGGGCTTGTAACACTTACCAAAGCGGTGGGAGAATTGGCCGAGATGTAAGATTTACCGTGCCACGGAGACCGCGGATGTGGTGGGCGTACCTTGTCTTAGTCGCGGTTGCCGTCGTACTCATCGGGACGGTCGCGTTTTACATCTGGGCCGCACAGTACTTTGCGCGTAAAAACTATCGCTATTTCACCCGCAGGCACCTCTACGTGCGTGTCGAGGCCCAAGTGCACGGTATGTTCCTTCACCGACGGTGTGCAACAGTTCAAGTCAGCTATGAATACAACGGGCAGCGGATCGACTGCCGCTTCGTCACAAGCCGCGACAACGGCAAGAGAGCTCAGGCGAACGGCCGCATCCCGGTCATGATCGATCCAGACTACCCGCGTGACGTGACTTGGGGTAGTGACTGACGGTTCACGCTTGTTCGACAAGTTCGAGTAGTTTGCCGCAAAGTGTGATCTGATCGCCCGGTGCCATCGGCGTGGGGCCCTGCAGTCTCTTGCCGTTCAGAAGCGTGCCGTTCTTGGACGCGATGTCGTGCAGTTCGCAGCGACCGTCGGAATGCACGATCACCGCACAGTGACGGCGACTCACGTGGTCGTCTTTGAGGCAGACCACGTTGTCCGGCAGTCGACCGACGCTGTTGACGCCGACACCGAGCTTGTGAAGAGTCTCGCCGTCTTTGAGACAGTAGACCGCTTTGGGATTGGGCGGCGGCAGAGCCCGCGTGGATGTGCTGTCGTTCTGATTGGGAGCGAGTTCGCGCAGTTCGCCGGCGATGGTCCGCATGCCGCAGCAGGCGCTGAGCTGTTCGCGGGCCTTCCGGAACTGCTCGCGTCGCGGCTGTCCTTCGAGGTGAACACTCTGAAAGCGTACGTCGGCCATCGCCAACCCCGCGGGCTCGTTACTACAGCATTCGTCAAATAATCACATTCGTCAATAGCTACCCGGCTTGAAATCGGAAAGGCCATCATTTCAGTAGCGTCAACTTCAGACGCGGAAACTTCGCAAAACCGGCATCGAACGAGACGACTTCGATGTCCAAGGCGTTCGCAAAAGCTGCCAGGTAAGCATCGTTCCAAACGTTGGGTGAAGATAGAGTGCCGCCGCTGTAGCCTCGCCAGGGGATCTCAAGATCCTCAGGCTCCTGCGAATACCCAATGCGACCATCGTTGAAAAACCGGCCGTAGACGAGCCACGCCTCATTCATTGTGCAAAGCTGATGTTCAACCGCCGCTTTCGTGGTTGCCAATCGGAGAAAGCCACGCTGGGTATAACGGCAAAACACACAATGGCGATCGGGCTCGTTCTCCAGCCACGTCCGGGCTGCAACGTGGTCCGTTCGAGCATCAAACGCCAAATTGATCCAGAAGTTAATGTCCGGCAGATAGATCGTCATCGTTTAACAGCTCATGAGTCTGTTCCGCGGTCAAATGCACGGTTCCAGGACGGTCGCTCTTCACCAGTGGAAATTCGACTCTCCAATGAGGTTGACCAGGAAAGCTGATTTCGGGAGGCGGGATCCCACGTTCCATATTCGCGATACGAACCCGGCGCTCCTCGACCTCGCGAACAATGCGGTGATACTTCTCAACCTCCTGATGCGAATCGAGGAGCGAGATGTTGTCGCCGTTCAAATCGATGCTCACAGTGACGCGAAGATCGTCAGGCAACGTCTCGTTCCCATCGAGCACGATCCTGTTGTTCTCGACATGGCCGGTGAGTGTCATACCTTCTATTCTCACCGATTGCCTCTGGGAATGCAAGCGTGAGCGTCGCCATTGTGCTCGTCGATTACAACGGCCTCGCCGACACACGCCGCTGTCTCGAATCGCTGCGCAGCCAACCCGCCTGCATCGTCGTGGTCGACAACGCGTCCGCACAGAACGTCGAGGCTGCCCTGAAAGCTGACTTTCCCGACGTGCAGTTCGTGCGCTCCCCCACCAACGGCGGCTGGGCCGGCGGAAACAACCTCGGCTTGAAGCACGCACTCGATTCAGGCGCCGAACAGGTCATTCTCCTCAACAACGACACCACCGTGGAGCCGCACTTCGTCGATAGCCTGACGCAGCACCGCGACTGCGGCATTCTGGGTCCGGTGATCCGCTACATGGGACCGCCGCACGAGGTGCAGACCGAAGGCGTTACCTTCAACAAACCGAGCGAACCCGGCTTCTTCCAGCGCGTGCCGGTGCCGCTCGATGGTGGCATCGTTGACGTTGACATCGTCAACGGCTGCTGCCTGATGGTCCACCGCGACGTCATCGAGAAGATCGGGTTCATCGATGAGCAGTTCTTCCTCATTCACGAGGAAGCCGATTTCTGCCTGCGGGCTCAGGAAGCCGGCTTCAAGCTCGGCGTGCTCGGCGAGTCGCTGGTTTTTCACAAGGGCTCGAGCACGTTTGCCCGTGAGGGTCAGGGCATCCAACGCTACTATGACGCCCGCAATCTCCTGCGGCTGCTGAGCAAGCACCGCGGTCGACGAGGTGAACGGAGCCACTTCAAGAGCGTGCTCCACGCCTGGCGCTACACTCTCAGCCGCTATGCTCTGGAGCGCGAGCAGGGCTATCGCGCCAGTGCCGACGCGGTGCTGGCCGGGCTCTACGATGGCGTGATGGGTCGCTACGGCCCGCGGTCCGATCGCTGGCGACCGGGGTTCAGTGTGATGCGGGGATTGATCGAGACCCTGCGGCGGATCAAGCGATATATTGGCTGAACGCGTCACAGAACTGTTGCGGCGCGGACTTGCTTTTTAACTCACCGGGGAAAAGACCATGCTGAAATACTGTCTCGTATTCTGCGCCACTGTCGTCGCCTACGCTGCGGACAAGCCCGACGCGGCCAAAGCCAAAAAAGGCTTGCAGGAGCTCGGCGAATTCGTCGGCACCTGGAACCTTACCGCCGACAGCAAAACCTCCGGCAAGCTCGTCTCCTGGAAGGAGACCGTCAACATCAGCTGGAAATTCAAAGGCGACGATGCCTGGCTCGCATTCGACATCGTCCGCGACAAAATGCCCGCCAGCGGTGAACTCCGTTACGATCCCGCCAAGAAGCAGTACACGCTCAAGCTCGCGGTCAAAGAGACCAAAGACGCCGCCACGAGCAAAGATGTCCTGCTCACCGGTGAACTCAAGCGCGGCAAGCTCACGCTGAGCGGCAAAGATGCTGCGACCTCCGACGTCACCCGCCTCAGCATGAACACGATCAGCGACAGCATTCGCCTGAGCATGACCACCGAGCTTCAGGAGAAGGGGAGCGGTCCGTTCGAGACGATCACCAAAGCCGTGGGCAACAAAGAGGGTGAGTCGCTGGCCGGCGGCGGCAGCAAGAAACCCGAATGCATCATCACCGGCGGCACCGCGTCCATCGCCGTGTCGTATATGGGCAAGACCTACTACGTCTGCTGCACCGGTTGCCGCGATGAGTTCAATGAGTACCCGAAGAAGTACGTCGACGCCTACGAGAAGGCCAAGAAGTAGTCTCACCAGTCCGCAGCGCAAGCAAGGCAGTCAATCTTCAGCGATTTCCTTGCTTGCACTGCGGACTGGTGACGCTTTTGCAAACGCTTGACTGCCTTGCTTGCGCTGCGGACTGGTGATGCAATCAACTCAGATACTTCACGAGTTCAAGAAACTGCCCGCTCAGTTCGTGCTCTGACACGCCGAGCGGGCTCTTGAAGAAGCAGGCCGTGGGAGGCAGTGCACCGCTATCGCCACGACGTTGGGCCAGCAACAATAATCGAGCCAGATCGATCACCAGCGGAGCCGCCAGCACGCTGTCGCAGCCCTGCCAGGTGAATTGCATCGTCATCTTCGTGTCGAGAAATCCGCTGAAGTGAATGTGGTCCCAGGCGGTCTTCCAGTCATCCAGACTGGCAATGTATTCGATACTCGTATGCGCCTGCGGCTTGTAGCCGAGCATGTCGGCGAGCAGAGCGTCCTTCGTGCGGATCTTGCTGCTCTTGTTCGCGGGGTCGGCGAGGACCTGCCCGTCGCGATTGCCGAGGATGTTGTGGCCGACCCAACTCAGCACCTTCAGATTCCGCATCGCGAACATCGGCGCCAGCACGCTCTTGATCAGCGTCTCGCCGGTCTTGAGGTCCTGACCCGCGTGCGGCAACCGATGCTGACGGGCGTGCTCCTCAAATGCGGGAAATGAACCCCCGAGCGACGGCGTGATGTTCACATACGGGCAGCCGGCTTGAACGGCGGCCCACGCATACAGACTGCTCGTCGGCAGCGCGGGATCATTGTCCTCCAGCGCACTCAACACTGAATCGAGTTTCTGGTGCACCTTGCTCAGCGGAAACGGCGGCTCCGTCGACGCGACATTCACCACCACGACCGCGTCCAGGGAATGCCTCTCGCGGAAGGACTCCAAATCGCTGCGGATCATCTCGATCGCGTGCATCGACGATTCGACTTCGCGGCTCCAGAGCGCTCCCCGCTCCGAGTTGGCCGCCACGATCGCAGCGTTCACACCGAACAGCACACCCGGCTGGACGTTGTCCGACCACGACAAGAGTTCATCAGCGCAGGCGTCGATCAGGCGCTCGCTTAACACATTGGCATTCTCGTGCAGTTCGGTCGCGGCGGCGAGGAATGTGGTGCTGCGCAGATCGTGCCCGCCGACGACGAAGCTCGCGGGCTCATCGAAATCCGTGGCCGCGAAGTCTGCGAGAGCGGTGACCATGCCCGTCGTGTCGGTCAATTTGTTCGCCAGCGCGGCGAGGCCGAGTGCAGTCGTGCTGCCGACGCCGCCATAGGCTCCGATCAACCATAATCCGACGCGACGACTCATGATGTCATTTTCAAAGCGGCCCGGAAGGGGGTCAAGGCGAGACCGGCTCCGTGCCGGGTTTCGTGAGCAGATGGACAGCATACCACCCCACCACCCCGAACACAGGGACGCTCCATTGAATCGTGACCGGGATCACGCTGAGGATTTCGCCGTTCAAGTGCGTTGAGAAGTACAGGACGCCCCAAACCGCGGCGTAGAGAGCGAACCAGGTGTTGGGCCGGTCGCGCCATTCGCGTGCCCACAGAAGCCCGGTGATCGCGAGCAGCATCCATTCGTAGATGAGCGCGTGCGGCCCGGCGAAGAGCGTGAAAAAGACCACCCCGCCAAACATCACATGCAGGTCCCCGCCGCGGTGCCGCCAAAGCCAAATGAACGCGACCAGTGCCGCCAGGCTACACGCGATGGCGAAGCCATTGTGCACGCGACGGACCCACGTCTCGATCCATTTCTTTTGCTCCGGATCGTCCGCGGCCAGTGCCTCGGCGATCTTCTCGCGAGGCAGCAGCAGCCGTGCGAACGCCAGCGGGTTGTGCATCTTGTGCTGCTCGAAGCTGTCGAATTCCGTGTTGCTGACAAAGCTCTTGCGAAAGCCCTCGGTCGCGGTCGGCAGCACAGTGATACTGATGGCGACGAGCACGCCGCCAGTGACGAGAACGCCAAGCACGCAGGGCCACTTGCGGCGGATGTCGAGCAGAGCCCACACGCCGAGGCCCAGCAGCAGTTGCGGCTTGAAGAGCAGCAGCCCTGCCGCGAGACCCGCCGCGAAGGGCATCCGCTTCTTCAGCAGCACATACACAGCGGCGAAGATTGCAAAACTCAGCGGTGTGTTCTGCCCGTAGTCGAGGGCCGCGAACGTGGGAAAGAACGACAGCACCCAGAGCAGGCCCCAGACGAACCGCCGATCGCTCAACCACCAGGTGCCAAGAATCGTGAGACCGATGCTGATGGCAAACCACGTGATGGCACTGTAGAAGTAGGGCCAGCCGCACGTCGGCCAGTAGAGCATCGCGTAGAACGGCGGATTGCGGAACGCTTCCAGCATCGTCCAGACATCCCGCTTCGGATCGTCGGGGTCCTTGTAGAAGAGCTTGTTCTGATAGTTGCCGACATAGTGGTAGTCATAGAGCTTGTCCTCCGGGCCGAACCGCGTCAGCCGGGCTCCGGTGTAGAACGCCAGGTGATCCGCTGTGATGATCTGGCGATCGACAATGAAGTCATTGGCGCGGACCATCAGAAAGATTTCCGCGACGAAGCAGACCCAGAGCACGCCGGAGCCGACGAGCCCGAGCCAGGCGAAACGGCGGGCAAAGTGCAGGCCACCCTCGACCGTCATGACGCGAGCACCTCGCGGACGACCTGCTCGTCGATGCCATCGACGAGCTCGACGTGCCCCATCCGCGTCGGCAGCACGAAGCGAAGCTGACCGGCTTGCGATTTCTTGTCGCGGCGCATGCAGTCGAGAAGCGCGTCGGCGGGCCAGTCGCTCACTGGCGCGATGGGCAGACCGAACTGCTT
>JBGSSZ010000359.1:0-7970 GCA_041736785.1 Limnoglobus sp. | reverse complement strand
CCGATGCCACATCGATCCGCTGCACGCTGTTGCCGCGGCTGGAGGCGACGAAGATTTCGCTGTCATTGATTCTGGCCAGCCCTGTGGGATACGCGAGCCCCTTAGCCGGCTTCTTCACGGCGATGTCTTTCCCCCATGCGTAGGAGCCGTTCGCCTGCTTCTTCGCGACGCGGATGTGATCGCCGGTGTCGGTGGCGAGCACGTCATCCCCGCGGGCGAGCAGGCCGTTGGCACTGAACGGCGTCGCCGACGCCAGCGTCTGCCGGATCGCACCCGTCGCGGGATCGATGAACTCCAGGCTGCGCATGTTTTTGGCGACGAGCGTTTTGCCACTATCGACGAGCAGCAGATCGACGGGCCGCCCCGGAAAAGTCACCTGAGTCCCGGCGGGGGAGAGGATCTGATTCGTCGGCACGACGATGCGGCCATCGGGCTGCACGCCGACCTTCAGGCGATCGCGGTCGTCCGCACCGGCAATCGCAGCCAGCAAACAGAGAGTGACAAGTGTGCGACGCATACAAGCTCCGATCGGAGGAGGACGGAACAACGCTTCGAGTGAGTTTATGATTCGAGCAGCTTCTGCACGATATCAAGCGTGTCCGCTGCGGTTGCTGGGAGATCGCGCCGCCAGCGCACGATCCGCGGCGATTGCACGACTACGCCCGCTTTGTGCCGCGTCGATGGCGAGATCGTTTCAAAGCTGATCTCGAAGACCAGTTCGGCTTTCACGCCGCGGACCGGACCGAATTTTTCCGTCGCACTTGCCCGCACAAACTCATCCACTTCGCGAAGCTCTCCGGAGTTCAGTCCGTTGTCTGCTTTCGCGATCGGCACGAGCTTGCCGTCGCTCCAGACGCCAAACGTGAAGACAGCGAACCGCCCCGAGTGTGGCCCCGGCTGTGCGGACATCAGCACGGCATGAATGCGGTGCGGCTCAAGCGTCCATGACCACCAGTCGTCGGGAAACGCCGAGGAGTATCTCTTGAGGATCACACCGCCGACGCCGCGAGCCCGACACGACTCTCGCAGCTTTGCAAGTTCGTCCCACATCGACACCGTGATCACAGGCGAAATCGCGAGGTGATCGTTGCATTGCTCAGCCACCAGCGATTCGAGCCGGGCTCGCCGTTTGGCCAGTGTCATGGTGCGGAGATCGACGCCGCCCGCTTCGAGCAGATCGAACACCAGCAACTGTTTTGTCTGAGAGAGCACGCCGTCGAGTACGGTTCCGTCGGGCAGATCCGAGAGCCTGGGGATGCCCGTGATGAGTTCGCCGCTGCGGGTCCAGACGATCACTTCGCCACCGCGGCGGATCACCTGCACCCGCAGGCCAGGCCACTTCCACTCCGCCTGCCAATCCGTGATGGAGCCGAGAGTGGAGCAGTCATCGAGCGATTGAGTCGACTGAAACGGGAATGGCTCCCAGAGTGCAGCTTGGCTACTCGTCAGCTTCGCATGAAACTCCGCAGTCGGTGGCCAGTCGCCGATGAACTTCGCGGCCACGCTCCACACGGAGACACTCACAGCATCCGCGAAGGCTTGGATCACCCGCGACCGCGCGACCGCACTCTGATATGTGCCGTTGAGCAGCTTGATCCACGTCAGCCTCAGTCGGGGATCGATCGCCTGAAACGATGCCTGCACCGCGGCTTTCCGCTCGTCATCAGCCATCGACCGTAGCGGCAGGAGTCGCGTCTCCACCCACTGCGCGAGCGACTCGTCCGACACTGCGTCGCTCATCGGCAGTGTCAGCGCGATCGTTTCCGTGACAGTGCCGACCGGTTTGACGCTCTCCGCGAAAAGCCATTCGGGAATCTGCGTGAGTTGCAGCACCCACTGCTTGAGGAGCGGATTCGTCACCGACCGCGGCAGCTTGCGGCCGGTGAAAAAATAGAGAGCCCAGATCGCGTCCGCCGGTGGGGCCGAGCGGAAATACTCCACAAGCTCCGCACGAGGGTCGCCCGAATCCGCATCGAGCGCGGCACAGAGTCGGGCAAAGCGGATCATGGCACCTCGGCCGCATCACTTCATCTTGCGGTAGCGGCGGATCAGGGCATTGGTCGAACTGTCGTGCTTGAGGTCGGGCACCTTCGCCGCTTCCAACTCCGCCACGATCTTCTGGGCCAGCACTTTGCCAAGCTCCACGCCCCACTGATCGAACGAGCCGATGTTCCAGATCACGCCCTGCACGAAGACGCTGTGCTCGTAGAGTGCGATCAACTTGCCGAGCGTCGCGGGGTCGAGCCGCTCAGCAAGGATCACGTTCGACGGCCGGTTCCCCTCGAAGACGCGGTGCGGCACGAGCCAGTCCGCGGTCCCCTCCGCTTTCACTTCTTCAGCAGTCTTGCCGAACGCGAGTGCCTCCGACTGGGCGAAGACATTGGCGATCAGAATGTCGTGATGCCGGCCGAGCGGTGCGAGGGCCTTGGCAAACGCGATGAAGTCGCAGGGGATCAGTCGCGTGCCCTGGTGGATCAGTTGATAGAAGCTGTGCTGACCGTTGGTGCCGGGCTCACCCCAGTAGACGGGGCTGGTGTCGTAGTCAACGGTCTCGCCATCGAGCGTGACGTGCTTGCCGTTGCTCTCCATCTTGAGTTGCTGCAGATACGCCGGGAATCGTTTGAGATCGTTTTCATACGGCAGCACCGCCACCGTCTGGGCGTTGAAGAAGTCGGCGTAGTAGAGCGTGAACAGCCCCATCAGCACAGGCAGATTCTTGCCGAACTCCGCGGTGCGGAAGTGCTCGTCCATCGCGTGGAAGCCGCCGAGCATCGCCCGGAAGTGATCGGGTCCGATGGCGATCATGGTGCTCAGGCCGATGGCGGAGTCCATCGAGTAGCGGCCACCCACCCAGTCCCAGAAGCCGAACATGTTCGCGGTGTCGATGCCGAACTCGCTCACAAGCTTGGCGCTGGTGCTGACCGCCACGAAGTGCTTCGCCACCGCCGCGGGGTCCTTCAGCTTCGCCAGGCTCCAGTCGCGGGCACTGTTGGCGTTGGTCATCGTCTCGAGAGTGGTGAACGTCTTCGACGAAATCACAAAGAGCGTCTCGGCTGGGTCGAGATCGCGGGTCGCCTCCACGAAGTCGGCACCGTCGACGTTCGACACATAGCGGAAGCTGATCGAGCGGTCGCTGTAGTGCTTGAGGGCCTCGTACGCCATGACGGGCCCGAGGTCGGAACCGCCGATGCCGATGTTGATGACGGTTTTGATCTTCTTGCCGGTGTGCCCTTTCCAGTCACCGCTGCGGACACGGTTGGCGAACACAGTCATCTTGTCGAGCACCTCGTGCACCAGCGGCACGACGTTCTCCCCGTCGACCGTGACCGTGGCACCCTTCGGTGCCCGCAGTGCCGTATGCAGCACGGCACGCTTCTCGGTAATGTTGATCTTGTCGCCGCGGAACATCGCATCGATGCGGCCGCGGAGATCACTTTCCCCGGCGAGTTGCAGCAGCAGCTTGAGTGTGTCGTCGGTAATGCGGTTTTTGGAGTAGTCGAGAAACAGCCCGACCGCGTCGAGAGTGAACCGCTCGCCGCGCTTGGCGTCGTCGGCGAAGAGTTGCCGCAGATGCGTCGATGCCATCGTGCCGGCGTGCGACTTCAGAGCATTCCAAGCCGGCCGCTGAGTGAGAGGGGTCATGGCTGAGCCTCGCGAAAGGGATGCTCAGTTTTTATCTTTCTTCAGCTTGTCGGCGAAGAGCTTCTGGAGCTTTTCCAGTTTCGGCGGGATCGTCGCCCGGCAGTACGCCTGATTCGGATTGTTTGCAAAATAGTCCTGGTGATACTTCTCCGCAGGATAAAACTTGCCAAGCTCTACAATCTCCGTCACTACCGGCAGGTCGTAGATCTTCGCATCGTCGATGATCCTGCGATACTTCTCCGCGAGCTTTTTCTGCTCCGCCGAGTGATAAAACACCGCCGAGCGATACTGCGTACCCACGTCGTTCCCCTGGCGGTTGAGCGTCGTGGGGTCGTGCGTCTTCCAGAAGACCTGCAGGAGGTCCTCGTAGCTGATTACTTTCGGGTCGAAGACAATCTGAATGACCTCCGCGTGCCCCGTGTCACCGCGGCAGATTTGCTCGTAGGTCGGGTTCGCCGTGGTCCCGCCGGTGTAGCCGCTCACCACCGACTTCACACCTTTGAGCTCCTTGAATACGGCTTCGACGCACCAGAAGCATCCGGCACCGATGGTGGCCGTCTCATCACCCGCCGCAGCAGGCTCATTCGGGGTTGGTGCAGCAGTCACGTTCGGCTCCTCTTTCAATGTGATCAGAAACACGCCCACCGCCCCCACTAGCACCACCGCCAGGATTGAGAGTTTCCCAAGCATCGGTACGTCTCCGCAACAGGTGAACTATTCCACTGGGTTGTACCAAGACACACGCTCGAGTCTTACGCCAGGCCCCACATTCGCCGCAGTCCCCACTCCGTGCCAAGAATCAACGCAAACGCCACCACCCACGCGGGCAGAAAACCCTGTGAGTGGTTCCGACGCCAGTCGGGGATGAACCGCGGCTTCTTCGCGGTCAACAGCGGCTGACCGCGCAACTCGCTCAGGAACGCTGGCAGGTCTGCCAGCACATGCGGTTGGCCGCCACTCGCGCGGGCCAGGCGATCCAGATACTCCACATCCGCGGCGGCACGGAGCAGTTCATCGCTCGCTTCGGGGAAGGCGATGAAGCGGGCACTCGCCTCGCCCTGCACCTCTTTGCCGGTCGCATCCTTGCCGACGGCTTTGAGGCTCACCGTGTACTCGCCGGGCAGCGGCGGATCGAAGAGCACCTTGCGTGTGCCGTCGGGGTTCACCTGCACGGGTCGCTCGGCGGCCTGCTCGAGCGTCTGGCCGGGGGCGACGATCTTCACTTTCAGTTCGGCGCTTTCGACCTCGGCACCCTCGGGCGTCCGCAGACCGACCGCGATGGTCTGCTTGCCGCGGACGGGCATTCGCCGATACTCGGGCTTGGCATACGCGGCACCATCCGATTCATCCTGCTTCGCCAGCCAGAGCGCCAGCCGTCGCCAGAATTGTGCGTGCATCTCCAAACCGTCGCGGTTCGGCGGTGTGGCCCGGCGACCGAACGCGCGCCACATGTAGGTGTCATAGCCGCCAAACGCCAGCACCCGCCCCTTGCCATCGCCTTCCGTCTCCCAGCCCACCAGCAGGTACGGCGGCTTCACCTTGTCCATGCGTGCCCCAGCCAGCACCAAGTCCCGGTTCTCCGCAGCCACGGCGTAGATCACGGCACCTTTCTTCGGCTCACCGAGCCTCGCAATCGCTGTCATCTGAGCCCGCGGCTTGGCACTGTTCAGCTTGTCCCAAAGCTCGGCGGCGAGCTTCTCCGTCGGCGCGACCTTCATCAGATATTGCAACCCGCGATCGGTGGGCACCGTCTGGAAGTTGTGATTCTCCCCCCGGAACAGGCTCGCATCGACGCCGGGCGGAAACGACGCGAGCGACACGGGAAGGATCGTCTCGAGCGCGGAGCCACTGTAGCCAGTGTCGAAGGGTCGCGTGAGAGTGCCGGCGAATGAAGCATCGCCGCCGAGCATCACCAGGCCCGTGCCCTTGAGCAGCACCTGATCGCGGATCTTCTCCGGCAGCAGCGGATCGACGGCTTTGAGTTGCTCCGCACTCACATTGCCGAGGATGATCGCGTCGTAGTGCCGGGTCTCGAAGTCGAAGGCCGCTCGCTCCGCGGGGCTCGGTGGATCGTCCCGCTGGCGCACCACGTCCGTGATGTCGAAGCGTTTCTCCGCTCGCAGCACGTCGCGCATAAACGTGTGCTCGAAGCGGTCGCGGTCCACGATCAGCAGCCGTACGCCTTCTTTGGTGACTGTCAGATACGTTTCGAGCACGTTGTTCGACGGATTGGCGTCGCCGCTGACGGACTCGATGGGCACCTCGACGCGGACCTTCACCTCGCCCGGCACGTCGGGGGCTTTCACCGTGATGCTGATCTCGTTGCCGATTTCCTTGGTGAGTGCGATCGTCTCCTGGGCGACCTGCTTGCCGTCGAAGTAGACCTTCACCGGCACCTTGGCGTTGGGGAAGCCGAAGGAGTTGATGCTGGCTTTGAGCGTGACGTCGTTCTTGATCGGCACCGGCGACGGGTCAGCACTCACGCCAGCGATGGCGACATCCTTGCCGTCGGGCCGCGTTGTCGGTTTGCCGACGCTGAAGGTGTGGATCGGCGCGACCGACCGCCAGCGACTCGCTTCCGCCTCGCCGCCGGTGGGCCCGTTGTCGGCTCCGTCCCCCACGATCAGGTGAGCGCGGAGAAAACGCTCGGTCTGCCACTTGTCAAAGGTCCGCTGGAGGTAGACGCCATAGTCGGAGTGTTTGAACGCTGCCGGTGCGGCCGGATCGTACACGCCCGTGGCTTCGCTGAAGTAGCTGTTCCCGAAGGCGTAGAAGACGAGGTTGACGTTTTGTTCGTCCTTGAGTGCGTCGAGTGTCGGCTGGCTCGACTCGAGGATTTTGCGGACCGCCGCGATGCGGGCCTGGTTGTTGAACTCGTCGCGGATGGTCATGCTCTCGGAGAGGTCGATGCCGACGAGCAGCGTGCTCGGGACCTTGGGGTCTTCCTGAATACCCAGGCTCGGCCGCAGCGCAGTGATGAGTGCGATGGCGAGCGCGAGCAGCCGCAAACCGAGAATAATCATGAGCCGCGAGCGGGAGGCCGTGCGACGATAAGTGAGAATGGTTAGGAGAATGAGCGCGAGCGCGAGGAGTGCCAGTGCCGGCAAGCCGAACGAGTAGCTCGACCATGGAGCCGCGGGCCGGAGCGAGAGGAAATAGTCTGGGCCGTCCATGGTGATTTCGTTTTGTCTGGCGTGCTTCAGGGGAATCTGCTAGATCCCCCCTCCATTCTACAGAGGCCTCGCCATGGGCACACTGTTCTTAGCAGCCGCTTTGACGATTGCACCACAACCGTGAACGGCAGTCGTGTAGGTCGCAGGTGATGTCGGTCGAGCAGATCCAATCCGACGCTTCGACAATCGCCATTGCGATCACGCCTTGAATCGGGTGTACCTCTGGATTTGGGCATACATCGGTAGCCGCAGGCTTTAGCCTGCGGAATGACGCTGACTCCGCAGGCTAAAGCCTGCGGCTACCGGGCTCGTGCCGGAATCTAAAGGTACTCTCCCTTGAATCTCTCGGACTACTCAAGGACTCCAACAGTGTGTAAGATGCACTGTTCGTCATGGGGGCGACAGGTTTCGACCGGGTAATTGACGAGCGAGGTGGCGTGCCGTGGTTGATCGATGGCCACGTAAAAATCGATCAAAAATTAACTGCTGAAACGCAGTTCTCCCTCGCGGCGTAAGACCCGCAGGCGGTCAGGTGTTCTTCGCCGGAGAGCACATCTGTTCCGACGCCAAATCCGGATCGCGATCGCTCGAGAGTCAGGGCAACCTGATTCGCTGCCGGGGCGGCGATTGCTAAACACTCTGACGGCTAGCCGACGGCTGATCCTGCGAATCGGAGACGCCCGACGCGAACGCGCGGCAGCCACTGGTAGGCCGCACAGCAAGATTTCGCTACGCACGTAGAAGCCCGCTTTGAAGTACTTCGGGACCCGGGTTCAACTCCCGGCGCCTCCAGATTTAGACCATTTGCGATCTTTCGCAAGTGGTCTTTTTCATTGGGTTTACGTCAATTGCGACCACGTCGCCGTCGGCATTTTAAGCCAAAATACTTGCCAAACTGATCTGATTGTGATCTGATGAGGTCTGATTGCGTTTCATTTTGCGGGTTTGATGTCGGCAATCAGACCGCAGCTACATCGGCGAATGTGAGGGAAGCAATGCGTAAGACAACGCTCAAGCGAACCCTTCTCATGGCCGCCGAGTCAAGTGAAAACGACAGAAGAGTGACGGATTCCTGAACGAATCGTCTGGCGGTTTTCAGTTGACGCTTCGATGGAGTCTCGCCAGCACCGTTGATCAGCATCGGGACGATTCGAT
>JBGSSZ010000310.1:0-13155 GCA_041736785.1 Limnoglobus sp. | reverse complement strand
ACTTCGCAGCCTTCGGGCGATTGCTCGTAGAGTGCCGAGGCCAGCCCCGGCAATTCCGCGGCCCGTGTGCTCAGCCACACCGCCCGCGGCGGCAATGGTAGTGCCATGAGCATTTCGCGAATCGATTCGCTCGCCAGCTTGGTCAGACTCGCGGTGAAGTTTTCCAGATCGGCCGGGCTGACTACGAGATCCTGATACCACCGATCCGCGCGGGCTGCGAGCGTGACGTTCTGCCCGCGGCGGCTGCGATCGAGAGCGTCATCCAGATAGTCGTAAAGTCCCTGCTCCGCATCGGCACTGTCGCGCGGATCGCGACGGCAGAGCCGCACGCAGCGATCACTGAGCGCGTCGAGCAGCCGATCTTTCCACAGCTTGAGCGACGCCCGCGGCCACGACTGACTCTGGACCACTTTCGATTCGCTCGAACTCACCTGAACTGCTGTGGCGAAGAGCGCGGATTCATCTACATCGACGATGAGCGCGATACCCGGCCCCGCGACCGGCGGCGTCATCGGCACCACCCACTCGGGTTTCTCCTCCGCGGAGAGCGATTGCGGTGCGAGGAGTGCATCGGCCCGATGAGCCGCTATCGCCAATGCCGCCGACGCCGAACCGGTGAGCGTCAGCTTGGCTTTGTTCGCGAGATCGCAGACGCTTTTCACCTGCGTCGGCGACAGATACTCCGGCAGCGTCAGTGCAAACTGCGTCCCGATCGGCCTGAGGGCGTGACGTAGCGCGTCGAAGGTGAGCGTGAGTGCCGCTTCCGGCGTGAGTGTGAGTCGCGGGCCACGCCATTCGCGAGGCAGGCCGAGTTGCGAGAGATAATTCGAGCAGACGAGATGCGGTGACCGCCGGACCGGAGCCTGACCCACGCCGCGGGTCTCCAGGTTCACTTGCAGCGCGAGGTCGTGCGTGTCGGAGAGCGCGAGCGTGCGGGCCTGGGCATTTGACGCAGTCGCCGCACTGACACGCGACGAATTCAGATCAACACCGACGATGCGGTGCGATGACGGGGCAGATGCACGAGTGCGATTCCAAATCATACGAGACACGACCGTAAGGGAGTGAATGACATCTTAATTCTGCGGATCGTACAGCCTCAGCAGCAGGTGCTCCTGGCAATATTCCTGAGCGTCGATCACCAGATTCTCCTCCGCCCGCTGCACCGTGTGCAGCAGATACATCACCGCGATGCTCAACGCCAGCGCGATCAGGGTGCAGTCGAAGGCGATCTTGAGCTGGTCCGTGGCCTGCCGGGTGAACGCGGCGATGTCGGCTTCGTTGTTGCCCGCGAGGCCGAACGCCCCCGCGAGGCCGCGGACGGTACCGATGAAGCCGATCGCAGGAATGGCCCACGCGAGATAACCCACCAACCCGCCGAGCCCGGCACTCAGGCGATTGGCCTCAATGTCGGCCTGATTCCGCACCACCTCGGCCACATCCGCAGCACTGCGGCTGATCGCGTATTTCTGCAAGCCCGTGCGGACCAGATTCGACAGGATCGACGGCCCCATGCGTGCGGTGATCGCATCCACTTTCCGCGTCAGCGGGCGGGCATCCTCCGGGAGAATCCGCGCCCCTTCCTCGGTCGGCAGCAGATCCTGATGAAACGCACCCCGCTGCCGGCGGACTTCGCGATAGCGTGCGAGCATGATCAGCGACGCCCACGTGAAACAGAGATAGCAGATCACCTGCTCCGGCCCGAGAAAGAGCTTGGCCAGCCGCTCGGGGGTCCAACGGGCAAGAAGCTCCGCCTTCGACTCGCCGGCGTTGGTCATCTGCCATGCCGGCACGACCACCGCCGCGACGAGTACGAGTGCCACGATCAGCATCAGTCCTTCGCGGTGGCTCGATCGTTGGGGCATCATGAATCCTTCACGCCGGTGATATGAACAGTTCGCTGCCGCCGCCCGGTTATTGTTCGGGGCAGGTCAAGCGGGTAGAGTGTCATTTGTAAAGTTTAGGTCACACGGGAGGGCTGTGGGATGAAAACGGCAATTTGGGCGGCTGGCGCGATCCTCACAATCGCCGCGAGCGTTACCGCCGTCGAGCCGAAGCTGCACGACAGTCCGCCCCCGCCGCCGGGCTTTCCCAAGTTCAAGTGGCAGGAGATCGCCAGCGATTTCAAGATCGGCTACGCCGTGCACATCTGCGATGTCGACGGCGATGGCAAGCCGGACATCGTGGTCGTGGATAAGGATCGGGTGGTCTGGTATGAGAACCCGACCTGGAAGATGCGGACGATCACCAAAGGCAAGGCGAAGCCGGACAACGTCTGCATCTGCTCGCTGGACATCGACGGCGACGGGAAATTGGATTTCGTCCTTGGAGCCGGCTGGAAGCCGATGGACACCAAGACGCCGGGCACGCTGCAGTGGCTGCGCCGCGGGAAGACGCTGGACAAGGAATGGGAAATGTTCCCGATCCCGTGCGACGAGCCGACGGTGCATCGGGTCGCTGCAGGTGGCCTTATCAAGTCGAGTCGTCCACAATTTACTATGGCGCCGCTCATGGGTCGCGATTCAACAAAGGCGCGTGACTATCTTGACGGCGAGGCTGTACGCATCCTTGGATATACAATACCGGACAAACCAACTGAAATAAATGAATGGCAGCCAACGGTTATCAACAATGAATGCCATGTTGTTCACAATTTATATTATTGGCAAATCTTTGATTTTCCTGTGTTTAGCTTGGCGGCTCACGAAGGAATTCGAAACGTCATCCTAGACCCATTTAAGCCACAGCTTCCTATCAAAAGCGAGGGAATTCGGCGTGATGAAAATAATAAGGACACTTCATGGTCTGACAACGCCGGCGAGATTTCTGTTTTCTTCAACAAGAATGCACGCACGACCCAATATGCCACAGTCGAACCCTGGCATGGCAATACGATTGTGACTTATGTAAAAGGCGATGAGAAGACCTACAAGAGAATTGTTCTTGACCGCGATCTGCGATGGGGACACGCGATAAAAATCGTCGAGTTTAAAACAAACGAAATCATGATCATCGCCGGGGTCCGCGACAACCCTGACCCCAAACAGGGCGACAAGTTCACCGAGAAGCGCGGCGTGCGGCTCTATCGCGCCACCGACGCCAAGGGCGAGAAGTGGGAGCGCTACATCCTCGAAGACGGCGGCGTCGCGGTGGAGGACCTGCAGGTCGCGGACCTGAACGGCGACGGCAAGCCGGATATCGTCGCCGTCGGCCGCGCGACCGGGAACTGCCGCATCTACTGGAACCAGGGGAAGTGAGCGAACACCGGGCAAAGCTCGATTGTGACTGTGCCGATGAGCCATTATCATGAGCGCATGAAACAGATAAACTTTCAGGATCTGCAACGCGATCCCGCTGTGACGATTGACCGCATTGAAGCGGGCGAGAGTCTGAGCGTGCTCCGAAATGGGCGCGTCGTGGCAGAACTGCGCCCTGTCGCAGTTCGATCATCCGCATTGCGGCCAGTCGGGCTCTGTGCAGGTGACTTCACCGTCCCCGATGATTTCGATGCGCCATTACCCGATGATCTGCTCAGGGAGTTTGAGGGGATATGAGTCTGCTGCTCGACACACACATTTTTCTGTGGTACATCACGAACGATGCCAAGCTTTCGATGAAAGCGCAGACTGCAATCCGCGATCCCGGCAATGATGTCTATCTGAGCGCAGCGTCGATCTGGGAAGCCGTGATCAAGTTTCAGCTTGGCAAACTACCTCTGCCTCACAAGCCTGATGACTATCTGTCACAGCAGCGAATTGCTCACAGCATCCTCGCTCTTCCCATCGAAGAAGGTGCGATGCCTCTGCTGGCATCTCTGCCGCCATTGCATCGCGATCCATTTGATCGGATGCTGGTGGCACAAGCTCTACAGCACGGCTTGACTCTGGTGACTCAGGATCCGTTGCTGCTGGCATATCCGGTCGCCAGTTTGTGACTTTCCGCCCAGTGTGGGCTTGCGGCACGGTTCATACAATGATTCGCTATGGCCACCCTTGTTCAGGCGATTCGCCTCGCGTTGCACTACGGCGAGAAGCACCTCGGCGTCACCGATGTCTTTGGGGAGGACGTCGGGCCGCCGCTCGGCGGCGTCTTCACCGCCACGCAGGGGCTCCGCACCGCGTGGAACTCACCACTCGATGAGCGCGGCATCCTCGGGGCGGCAATGGGCATTGCCTATGCCGGGGGGAAGCCGGTCTGCGAAATCCAGTTCTGCGACTACGCGTTCAACGTGATCGACCTGTTCAAGGTCGCCGGGAACCAGCGCTGGGCATCGGCGGGGAACTTCGACCTTCCCATCGTGGTGATGACGCCGAGCGGGACCGGCATTCACGGCAGCCTGTATCATTCGCACTGCTTTGAAAGCTGGGCGTCGCGGCTGGCGGGCTGGAAGATCGCCATGCCGAGCAATTCGCTGGATGCCTACGGGCTGATGATCGCGGCGATCAAAGATCCGAACCCGTGCCTGATGCTGCTGCCGAAGTCGCTGCTGCGTGTGAAGGGCACGTCGCTGATCCCCGGCGAGCCTGCGGACGGTGAGGAGCTGAGCCGGCTGATCGATGCCCCCATCGGCGACCGCAGCACGTGGAAGCCCCGTTGGCCGGCGGTCGAGGAATACATCGTGCCGTTCGGCAAGGCGAACCTCGTCCGTGAGGGGACCAGCGGCACGGTGGTGAGCTACGGCCGCACGCTGCCGCTTTGCGTGGAAGCCGCCGACGAACTCAGCCGCGATCTCGGGCACAATTTCGACGTGATCGATCTGCGGAGCATTTTCCCCTACGACTGGGACCTGATCGCCCGCAGCGTCGAAAAGACGGGGCGGGTGCTGTTTGTGAACGAGGACACGGAAGTCACGAATTTTGGCGAGCACCTGCTGCGGCGGGTGGTGGACGAGTGCTTTTACGATCTGCTGGTGCGGCCGCGGGTGCTGATGGGCAAGCACATTCCGGGGATCGGCCTGAATCAGGTGTATGAGGACAACACGGTGCCGCAGCGGAATGATGTGCGGGACGCGATGCGGGAGTTGGCGGAAGACGCGGCATGATGGCTTGCCGTGGGGCTGGCCGCGCAATATCTTTCCAGTCCGGCATCGTGCCACCCACGAACGAACACCAGAATCTCGGAGAGCGAAGATGGCGCAGCGACGGCGAGGCAGTGGTCGGAGGAAGGTCGGTCGCAAGAAGCGCCGCATGCGGGCGAAGATCCGGCACCGGAAATAATGCACACACCCCGACATCCCGTCGGGGTTTTTTCTTTAGTGCCGGGAGTGCCTGACCCGTCGGACTTGAGCCCGAATTGCGATACACTGCTGGTTTTCGCGGTGTGGACCCACCTCAATCCTCCAAGCTCATCCCCGTCCGCAGATTGCTCCGATCCGCTTTGCAAGTGGTGATTGTGTCAGCCGTTGCCTGCGGTTCGTCCGGGGTGCTCAATTCCCCAGCAACGGGTTCGTGGTGGTGGATTCGCGAACGGGATCGGTTAAACTCCCCTCAGGGGCCGGGCCGCGCGAGCGGGCCACGGGTTCGTGTCGTGGCTGCAGCTGGTGACGGTTGTAGGGTTGGCCGTAAATTGTGTAACGGCTTGCCAATCCGTCTGCCCGCTGCGTGCGTCGATAATGGAAAATAGACCCTGCGCGCCCCTATTGGAATAATGAGGATCCCCCCATGGCGTCTCGCTTCCGTCGCTTTTCTTCGTTCACACGGATGCTGTTCGGCGACACTCCGCCCAAGAACCTCGCGCATCCGTCGCGTGGCTCGCTGGGCAAGCAGTTCGTCGAGCTCGAATCGCGTGTGGTCCCAGCGACATTCATCGTCACGAACATTCTCGACAACCAGGCCGATGTCGTCGGTGGTTTGTCCTTGCGGCAGGCGATCAACGCCGCCAACGGCAACCCCGGTTTCGACCGCATCGAATTCAACATCCCGCGCAGCCCGTCGCTGCCAACGATCCCGAACGATCCCACCGAAAACTACTTCCCTATCGTTCTGGCCAGCACGCTGCCCGACCTGACGGACCCCGCGGGCGTGTCGATCGACGCCACGACCCAGCCGCGGAACAACGCGACCGGCACACGGCCGATCGTCCAACTGCTGCCCGACCCTAACCCCGGTGCGTTCCCCGGTCAGAAGGGGGCATTCTTCATCAGCGGGCCCAACAACACCCTTCGCGGAATGGTCATCACCGGTTTCCCCGGGGCTGCGATCAACCTCGCGGGTGCAGATTCACACGACAACGTCATCGTCGGCAACTGGATCAACACCGACATCACCGGCACGCGGTCGTGGAACGAAGACCCGTTCATCGCTTCGGCCCGGCCCAACAATACTCCGCCGGAACTCACCAACACCGGTCCGCTGGCGGATGGCACCGTCGGCGGCAATAAGAACCCGCTTTTTGTGCTCGGCGGCATCACGCTGACCAACGGCGCTGCCGACAACATCATCGGTGGCGTCATCGACGAGCAGGCCGCTCCGCTGGCCGATTCCGGCGGTCGCCTCATTGGCGTCGGTGGCACAATTTCGCGTTACAACCCCCAAGGCGTGCTGGTGGATACCGGCATCCCCGTCGACGCGGCGCTCAACCGCAACATCATCAGCGGAACGCCCCAGTTCAAGAAGAGCTATTTCAACTACACCTGGGTCCTCGACGGATCGACCAAGGTCCGCCAGGATGACCTCGCCGGCGCTGCAGTCGGCCCCGGCATCCGCATCATGGATCCCGGCACCGACCGCAACCTCATTCAGGGTAACTTCATTGGCACCGGCGTGACCGGCAATGAGGCCATTCCCAACCACAACGGCATCGAGATCTTCAACAACGCTACTGGCAACATGATTGGCAACCCCACGACCCAGTTTGTCGGCGACCCCGTGCAAGCCGGCGTTGGCAATCTCATCCGCTTCAATGAAAACGACGGTATCCGCCTCGGCGACACGCCCAATCCTTCGCAGATCCAGCCGCCGCCGCCGAATGTCCCCGGCCCGCCTCAGCCCTATCAGGAAGGCGAAGACTTCCTCACCTCGACGAGCCCCGGTCCCTTCGGCCCGATCAGTCAGTCCGGCAGAATCGGCGGTGTGTTCTTCGACAGCTACAACCCGAATTATTTCCACGGCATCTCGCCGACCAGCACCGACATCCTCACCGTCAACCGCACCACGCTCGACTTCACCGACGCGAACAAGACGATCAACATCGCCAACGCCGCCACCACGCCCGGCATCAGCGCCCAAGTTGGCGAGACGATCACGCTGACCGGCACCGGGCTGCTGGCCACGTCAGCCGTCACGTTCAATTCCAGCAAGACGAGTGTGCCGAACCCGCAAACGGTTCCTGCGAAATTTGTGGTCGTGAGTGACACGGAAATCACCGTCATTGTTCCTGCCGGGGCGCTGACGCCGCCGCCGCGGGTGGCACCGAATGCGGACATTCCTGCCGTCAACGTGTTCACTCCGGCTGGTGTGGCCCGACTCTTCGATGCGGTCATCCTGCCCTCGCCGCCCGCTATCATTGAAATCGTTTCCACCTTCGCACCGAGTTCCGGCCTGCCCGGCTCAAAGGTTTCGATCTTCGGTTCGGGATTCGTCGGCACGCAGTCGGTCACCTTCGGCGGTGTTCTCGCCACCAATTTCACCGTGCAGCCCGGCGGCAACCAAATCGACGTCATCGTTCCCACCGGTGCCGTCACCGGCGTCATCAACGTCATCACCCCCGGCGGCGCTGCCACCACCACCCGCGCGTTCCGCGTCGAGACGCAGCCGCCACCCATCGTCACCGCCCTCAACCGCACTACGGCCATCCCCGGCGAGGAAGTCACCCTCACGGGCGTCAATTTCACCGGTGCCTACCTCATTCGTTTCAACTTTGCCGGCGGAGTCTCCGGTTTCACCACCACCGACTTCACCGTCGATAGTTCCACGCAAATCCGCGTGAAAGTGCCGACGCTCGCCACCGCCTCCAACGGCCCGATCCAGGTCGTTACCAACGACGGCTTCGGCGTCAGCCTTGCCACGCTGCAGATCACTACGCCTCCCGCCCCCACGATCGCCAGCCTCTCCAGCACCACCGGGCCGCTCGGCAGCATCGTCACCATCGTCGGCAGCAACTTCATCTCGGCCAACCGCGTCACGTTCAGCGGCATCGACGCGCAGCGCATCGACATCCTCGGTCCGAACAGCATCCGCGCGATCGTGCCCTTCGGTATCCCCGTCGGCACGGCCAGCCCGGTCCGCGTGATCTCCAGTGGCGGCACAGCCACCTTTGGCACACCGTTCACCATCACAGCCTCGTTGCAGCCCACGGTCGATGCCATTCCGTTGGCCAACCGCAACACTTTCACCATCATCAACGGCACGAACCTGGCCGGCACCACCAAGGTGCTGTTCGGCAACCCCATCAGCGGCACGCCGTCCACCTCGGTCGAAGTCATCTCGGATACTCAATTGCGCGTGCTGGTCCCTTCGGCCGTCGCGTCGAACGGATCCTTCTATGTCTTCACCGCATACAACTCGCAGAACCCCCTGCAGTCACCGGCCGAGAACACATACGCCGTTGGCGACACTGTGCCCCCAGTTATCACGGCCGGGCGCATCAGCGACCCGATCTCCGGAATCATCGGCTCGACGGTGACGCTCCGCGGCAGCGGGTTCATCGGCACACAGAATGTCTTCTTTGCCAAGGCGGGAGGTGGCCTCATCGCCGCCACCAACCTCGACATCGTCAGTGATCGCGAGATCAATTTCCGCGTGCCGCTGCAGGCCGTCACCGGCGACATCACCATCAGCACACTGGGTGTCGCCGACACGCTCCAACCGTTCGATCCGGCGTTCCCAAACAGTGCTCAGCCGAACCTGCCCATCAACAGCACCACAAGCACCGTCGGGTTCACCCTTCTGGCCAGCCCAGCACCGATCATTGACGGGTTCTTCCCCACGAGCGGTCCAGCGGGCACGTTCATGACCATTTCCGGCCGCAACCTCGCCGGTGCAGCCCAAGTCAAAGTCGGCAGCGGCATTGTCGACAACTACGTCATCGAGTCGGACAACATCATCAAGTTCCGCGTGCCGCAACTGGCGACCAACGGACCGGTCAGCATTGCGACGCCCGGTGGCACCGCGTTCTCCAGCAGCAGCTTTACGCTCACGCCGTCCCCGGTCCCGACCATCCAATATTCCAGCCCGCGTGTCCCGCGCGGCGCGCAGGTCACCATCGCCGGCTCCGGCCTCGCGGGCACGAGCAAGGTGCTCTTCAACGACGTCCCCGCCCAGTTCTCGATCATCAGTGATACGCTGATCACCGCGATCGTCCCCGTGACGGCAGGGCCTGGTGAGATCCGCGTCTTCACGCCCGGCGGCAACGTCGCCAGCCCCACGGCCTTCACGCTCGCTCCCCTGACCGCGCCAGTCCTGCAGGGTGTGCAGAATCAGGACGCCGCTCCGGTCGGCAGCAAGATCACGATTAACACAGCCGCGAACAACGTGTTCCGCGTCGAGTTCGCCGTGCCGTTGTCGCCACCGAACTCCGGCGCCGCAGCCAACTTCACCTTCGGCGGCGGCGGCCTCATCGTCACGGTCCCGGAACTCGCTCCCGGCGACTACGAGATGCGCGTCTTCGCGTCCGCCGATCAGGGTGACGGCAACTATCTGGGCGACCCGTTGTCTTACTGGGATAGCAGCTACTCCGAAGCCGTGAACATCCTCGGCGAAAGCTTCGTCTATGGCGAAAACATCCAGGTCCTGCCGGCGGCGCGGCCGCTGGTCCAAGCCGTCACAACTCAGGACGTGGATCTCGCCGGCAACAATGTGGACTTCTTCCGCGGTGCACCGATCGCCATCCGCGGCAACGGGTTCACCGGTGCGAACCGGGTCCGCTTCACGACCCAGGCCGATCCCTTTGAAAACAAAGGCACCTTTGTCGACATCGCGGGCCAGTCCGGCATCGGCCCCAACGCGCCCATCGAACCGCTGTTCACCGTCGTCAGCGACAACCTCATTATCATGGACCTGCCAATCACGCAGTTTGCCGGCGCGGACGCGGTCGCGAACCTCAACGTGTTCGTCTTCACGCCCAGCGGCACTCCAGGTGACATCAGCGACGACCTGCCGTCGTACCAGTTCGACGGCACGGGCGCGAAGGTACTCACTGCCCCGACCATCACCATCGCAGCTACGCCGACGTTCACCTTCAACGTGGTCGATGATATCAGCGGTGCTCCGTCTGGTTTGACAGTCCAGATCGAGTCGACCACGGGCAATTTCTATGCAATGAACAAAATCACCTTTGCCGGGTTCACGCAGACGTTCAACGCCGGCACGGGCGTTTTCTCCAAGGGCCCGCAATTCACCGGCGGCACTCTGGCCCAGCCGTTCCCGGTGTCGGGTCCGACTTTGACCAATCTCAATAGCCCGATCCAGAATTTCCAGATCGTCGCGGGCACCGGTGGCACGAAGGCGAACATCATCATGCCGACGTTCCTCCAGGAGATTCCTGATACGATCGTCATCCCGCCTCCGGATGGCATGGGTGCGCTGCCGACACCGACAGATGCCGGCCTGTTCCAACTGACCGCGGTCTTCAACGACGGCGTCACCGCCAAGTCCGATGCCACTGCCGCCCCGGACAAACAGTTCTTCTTCAGCTTCCCGTTCGCGGCCGTCGGCACAATCTCCAGCGTCTCGAGCACACCATTCAACCGCGTCACCACCCTAATCGGCAGCACGGCGCTGATCGGCGCCACGGGCCTTGTGATTGAAGTGCGGGACGCCAATGGCAACCTCGGCTCGACCTCGCTCAACCGCAACCAGTTCCAGGCGACCCTGCTGCCCTCCGGTCAGACGCAGATCACGTTCGTCAACCCAACGCTCCGCAATCCCTTTGACCCGCGCCAGACCACCGCGATACCCACGGGGAACTACGCCGTTATCCACAACAGCGGCGACAGCGCCACGACCATGCAGACGCCTCCGGTCCAGACCTTCCCGGCCATCTTTGCGTTCGCGATCCCGACCGATCCGCCGGTGGACAACCGCATCGTTGCCAACCGTGTCTTCGACAACGGCGTGACCATCGACCGTGACCCGACTACCGGTTTTGTCACCGGCGTGACTCCCAAGGGGCAGGACACCAAGTTCACCGACGGCAACCTCGGCATCGACTTTATCACTCAGGGCAACCCTGGCGGGTCGTTCCCGTTCGCCTGGGGCTACGCCCACGGCCTGCAGGGCCCGGCCACCTCGCCCCCGCCCTTCCCGGCGGGCAACCAGGGCCGCGGTGGCCTCAACGACGGGAAGATGGCCGACTCCTTCATCCTGCCCTTCCCGAACAACACCTTCAACAACACGCAGTTTGGCCGGTTCATGGGCCCGAACCTGCTGCAGAACTTCCCGTTGCTGCAGGTCGTGCAGTCGTCGGTCGATCGGACGGAGTTCAGCACGGCACTAATTGCCAAGCCGTTTCGCAGCTACCGCATCGACTATTACTACAACCCTGGCATCGACAACGGGATCAGCGACCAGAACCTCGATCCGTTCCTCGCCAGCCAGAGTCCGCTCTTCATTGGCAGTCGCTTCGACGACCAGGACGCGACCGCTCGCAACACCACCAACATTGGCTCGGGCCAGATTTACCTCGGCTCGAAGGTGATTACAACCGACAGCCAGGGCGATGGTTCAGTGAGCTTCGAGGTGTTCCAGCGTCTGCCGTTGGATCCGAACGATCCGACCAGCATCCCGCCGCTGCAGCCGGGCGATTTCCAGTTGCCGAACAACCAGCCACTGGTGCCGACCATCACCGATCCGGTGACGGGAGCGATCACGTTCCGTGCCGGTGTGGTCACCTCGACAGCGACGGACCTGACGGCCCCCGGTCCGAACGGCCCGATCTTGAGTGCCGGCCCCGACGGCACCTCGCGGTTCAGCTTCTTCAAGCGAGTCGACACGCCGACCGGCACCATCAGCGGTCGCGTGATCATCGACAAGAACGCCAATGGCATCATCGATCCGTCGGAAAGCGGACTCGCGGGTGCCACCGTGGGCCTGTTCGTCCAGCGTTCCGACGGCACGTATGCGACCACGCCGGTCAACGTGCAGACGATCACCGACGAGGGCAGCTACTTCTTTGGCCCCGGCACCACGGGCGGCTACGGCATCGCCAACGGCACGCACAAGCTGGCTCTCACGCTGCCGACGGGCACGGTGCAGTACTTCTTCGAAACGCCGATCGATGGCCTGCTCTTCCCGCAGATCATCAGCGGCGAGACCATCGCCAACCAGAACTTCCTGGTCGTCACGACGCCGATCAATCCGAACACGCCGCCGACGATTTCGGACATCGCCAACCAGACGGTCGCCGTCGGCGGGACCGCCGGGCCGATCAGCTTTGTCGTCGGTGACGCCGAAACGCCTGCGGGCAGCCTCACGATCACTGTGGCCAGCTCCAACGGGGCCGTGGTCGATCCGTCGCTCATCGTGCTCGGCGGCAGCGGTGCGAATCGCACCATCACGGTTCCCACCGTGGCCGGGCAGAACGGAGCCAGCACGATCACCGTCACCGTCACCGATGGTGGCGGCCTGACCTCGCAGGACACGTTCGTGGTCACCGCGGGCGTGCCGCCGCTGAACACGCCTCCGACGATCAGCGACATCCCGAACCAGAACACCACCTCGGGTGGCTCGGTCGGCCCGCTCAACTTCACGGTCAACGACGCTGAGACGCCGCCTGCGACTCTGGTGTTCACAATCCAGAGTTCGAACCTGGCCGTGGTGCCGCTGTCCAACATCGTGATTACGGGCACAGGCACCAACCGCGCTGTGACCGTGACCACACTGTCTGGCGTGACCGGCACGTCAAACATCACAATCATCGTCACGGATGACGGCGGCCTGTCGGCTCAGGACAGCTTCACAGTGACCGTGCCGCCGCCTCCGGGCACGGCTCCCGCCCTGCTCGCGATCGGCTCCGATGCCGGACGCATCGGTCAGGTGAAGGTCTACCGGCCCGACGGCACCTTCCAGTACACGCTGACGCCCTATGGCGACGGCTTCACGGGCGGCGTCCGCGTCGCCACGGGAGATGTCACCGGCGATGGCAACGCGGACGTGATCGTCGCACCTGGCCCGGGCATCGGTGGTCTCGTCAAGATCTACGACGGCATCACCGGCGGCT